>CAZKZT010000339.1:0-4182 GCA_964557265.1 uncultured Hyphomicrobium sp. | reverse complement strand
TCGACGCTGATGTCGTGGTCGCGCGCCATTCGTGTGTCCTGTGCCTCCCGGGCACCCCTGCCGGCCCATGCAACCCAATAGCAGAGCGCTCGGAACATATCAAGAACATTCATTGCGCTGGCACCGTCACGCGCCGTCAGAGCGAAGGACCTCGGCGATGAAAGCGTCTTTTGCCGCGCGGTATTCGATCATCGGGCGGCCGTCGAAGCGGGTCTTGAGGGCATTGTAATGGCTGAGGAGGTTCGGATCGTTCCGCAACCGCTCGACGAACAAATGGAAGAAGTCATTGGCGCCATGGATGGCCGTCAATTGGATGCCGAGATGGGGCGAGGTGGTGTCGTCCTCGAACGACGAGAACGTGCTTGTTTGCATCGAGCCGGTATTGCGGGCGAATTGAGCAGTCAGCGCCGCGTCGGCGACTCGAAAATCAGTCGCATGAACCCGTACGACGATGTCGAGATCGCCCTTGGTGAGGCATCCCGGGATCGCGGTCGAGCCGACGTGCCGGATGTCCGCTGCGGGCGGCAGCACACGGCGGAGAAGCGGCACGATCCGATCGAATAGCGACTCGGCTGCCGCTCGGGCGATGACAGGAGACGGATGCAGCGAAAAATCTGGTTCAACAGCCATCGGCGTAATTGTACCAAGAGGCTGGGCTGCAGCAAAGTACGCCCGAGGCGAGCCGACGGCCGATACCAGTAGCAGGCGTGAGTGGATGATCTCTGTCGTCATACCGACATTGAATGCCGATGACGGGCTGGCCGCCTGTCTGACGGCGCTCGTGCCGGCGGCGGTCGAGGGGTTGGTGCGCGAGGTGATCGTCGTCGATGGCGGATCGAGCGACCGCACGCTCAAGATCATCGAGCAGGCGGGCGCCGAGTTGGTGCGCTCGAGCCCGGGACGCGGCGAGCAGCTGGCAGCGGGCGCGGCGCGGGCGCGGAGCCCGTGGCTGCTTTTCCTCCACGCCGATACGGTCCTCGAGCCCGGCTGGGAGCGCGAGGTCGCGACGCTGATCGAGCGGATCGACAGCGGGCGACGCCAGCCCACGGCGGCAGCCTTCCGCTTCGCGCTCGACGACGATGGCCTCTGGCCGCGGATGATCGAAGCGGGCGTCGCGATGCGGTGCGCGCTGTTCCGTCTGCCCTATGGCGATCAGGGGCTGCTGATCCCGCGCCAGCTCTACCAGCAGGTCGGCGGTTACAGCCGGCTGCCGTTGATGGAGGACGTCGATCTCGTGCGCCGCATCGGCCGGCGGCGTATTGCGGCGCTGCGGTCGCGGGCCGTGACGAGCGCGGTCCGCTATCAGCGTGATGGCTATCTCAGGCGCAGCGTGCGCAATCTGTCCTGCCTCACGCTGCACCTGCTCCGCGTCCCGGCGCGGTTCATCGCGCGCCTCTACGGCTGACGCAGCGCAACACCGTTCAACAATCTGTGAGATGTCCGCGCCAGGTCATGCAATTGCGCCGGAGGCCGCATAGCGTGCGGAGGCCTATGGCGGGCACCATGCGCAAGCATGATTGGTAAGGGAGGACTGCATCCGATGAACAACATCAACCGTCGGAGTTTCGTCATTTCGGCAGCTGCTGCCGGCGCGGCGTTCGGGATCAAGGCGCCGATCGAAATTTTCGGTTCGCACGCACATGCGCAGGGCGCCAATCCACTCGGCATTTCGCCGGCATTGGCGGATCAAGGATTTGCCAAGTTCAACGTCGGCGGTATCGAGGTCATCCAGATTTACGATGGCCATTGGGAAAAGGCGCACGACGAGAAGTTCATCCGCAACGCTACTCTCGATGAGACAAAGGCAGCGTTGAAAAAGGGCGGCGTCACGGATGCGTTCGTGCCGATCACCTTCACGATCACGGCGGTGCGTTTTGGCGGCCGCACGATCATGTTCGACTCGAGCACCGGCGGTCAGCTCGCGCCGACCGCAGGGCGGCTGGTGTCGAAGAACCTCGCCGCGGCAGGCATCAAGCCGGAAGAAATCTCAGCCATCGTCGTGACGCACTTCCACCCGGATCACATCTGGGGGCTGATGGCGAAGGACACCAACGCGCAGCTCTATCCGAATGTCGAGATCATCGTGCCGGAGGCCGAGTACAAGCACTTCACACAGGATGGGTTGGTCGACAAGGTGCCGGAAGGTGCGAAGGGGATGGTGCGGCGTATCCAGGCGACGTTCCCGACCTGGAAGAACGTCAAGCAGGCGGCTGCGGGCACCGAGGTGACATCCGGCATCCGCTCGATTGCGACGCACGGCCATACGCCCGGGCATACGTCGTACGTCGTCACCTCGGGCAGCGATACGCTGATCGTCGGCGGCGACGTGACCAACATCCAGGCGCTCAATCTCGCCAATCCCGGCTGGCATCTGGTCTTCGACGCCAATCCGGCGCTCGCCGAAGAAGGCCGCCGCAAGCTCTATGATCAGGCGGTCGTCGATAAGTCGGTCATCACCGGCTATCACTGGGGTCTGCCGGGCGCAGGTACGCTGCAGAAGGACGGAAACGGCTATGCGCTGGTGCCGGTGAAGGTCTGATCGTGTAGCGTGATGCGCCATGGGTTCATCACGCGAGGATGATGTGAAGGCGGAGGCGTCGCCAAGGCGGGCGGCGCCTTTCGCGTGCCGGCTCGTGATCATGGCGAAGGTGCCGGTGGCGGGACGCGTCAAAACGCGGCTCGCGCGTGAGGTCGGCGTCGTCCGCGCGACGATGTTCTATCGCCACGCGATGCGCGGGGTGATCGCGCGGCTCGCAGCCCAGCCTTTCTGGCGGACGGTGGTGATCGTCGATCCCGATAGCGGCATCGCGAGCCGGATGCTGCCGCCGGGCGTTGTGCGCGCGGGCCAAGGCTGCGGCGATCTCGGTCGGCGGATGCAGCGGCCGATGCGGGCTCTGCCGCCGGGGCCGGTGTGTCTGATCGGGACGGACGTGCCGGACATTGCCGTTGCCGACATCCGCCGTGCGTTTCGGCTGCTCGGCGGCGCCGATGTGGTGTTCGGACCGGCGGAAGATGGCGGCTTCTGGCTGGCCGGGCTCAAGCGGATGCCGCGGGTGATCGATCCTTACCGCGGACGCGTGCCCTGGTCGCAGGCCGATACGCTGGCGCGGGTGCTGGCGAATCTCACCGGGTACCGCGTTGCGTTCGCCCCCCGCCACCATGACGTCGACACCGCCGCCGATCTCGCCCGCAACCGGGGCCGCTACGCACGTCGGATACCGCCGTTGCGCGCACGCTAACGACCTTGCGGGCGCCTTGTGCTATCGCCGATGGCATGACGGGGCGACTGATTCGCATCATCGGGATTGATCCAGGGCTGAGGCGCACCGGCTGGGGCGTCATCGACAGCGATGGCGTGCGGCTCGTCTATGTTGCGAGCGGACACGTTACATCCGACGCGTCCGAGGAACTGGCCTACCGGCTGCGTGAGCTGTTCGAGGGGCTGTCGAGCGTGATCGCAGCCTTCAAGCCGCACGAGGCGGCGGTCGAAGAAACCTTCGTCAACGAGAACCCACGCTCGACCTTGAAGCTCGGCCAGGCGCGCGGCATGGCGCTGCTGGCGCCGGCTGTGAAGGGCCTGGTGATCACCGAGTATCAGCCGAACCTGATCAAGAAGTCGGTGGTCGGCGCGGGTCACGCCGAGAAGCGGCAGATCCAGGCGATGATCGGCTTCCTGCTGCCGAAGGCGAAATTCGAAAGCGCCGACGAAGCCGACGCGCTGGCGATCGCGATCTGCCACGCCAACCATCGTTCGAGCCCCGTCGCGCGCGCGGCGCGGGCCGCCCGGGAGGCCGCGAAATGATCGGCAAGCTGAAAGGCATCGTCGATGCGATCGGCGAGAGCCACTGCATCATCGACGTCAACGGCGTCGGCTACGAGGTGCAGGCATCGGCGCGGGCGCTGCGCACCATGGAGATCGGCCAGCCGGTGACGCTGGTGATCGATACGCACGTGCGCGAGGACGCGATCCGTCTGTTCGGGTTCGTGAGCGAGATCGAGCGCAGCTGGTTCCGCACGCTGCAGGCGGTGCAGGGGGTTGGCTCGAAGGTCGCGCTGGCGGTGCTCGGCACGCTGTCGTCGCAGGATCTCGCCAATGCGATCGCGCTCGGCGATTGGGCGTCGGTCGAGCGCACGCCGGGCGTCGGCAAGAAGCTCGCGCTGCGCATCGTCGCCGAGCTGAAG
>CAZKZT010000338.1:0-4191 GCA_964557265.1 uncultured Hyphomicrobium sp. | reverse complement strand
CGCCGGCCAAAAGCTCAATGTTTCAGGGGTGTGCGCAGACGGTAACGGACTCGGCTGGACGGGAGTGAGATGGCAACCCTCTCCACCATTGTCTCCGTCGCCCCTTCCGGGCCTACGACAACCAGCGGGTCGGCAGCATCGCAATTGCCGCCCCGATCGCCAGTCCGCCGAGTGTCCCGGCGAATGTCCCCGACAACAGCGCTTTGCCGGCCACGTCGAGGGCATCGAACCAGCTCGACGTTTCCGTGCTCAGATATTGAGCGAGCAACGTCAGCACCGGGCCGATGAGAACTGCGGTCATCAGCCCCACGCCCGCCCCGACATAACCGGCAGCCAGGATCGCGATGGCACCGCGGCCACCTTCGATGGCGAACACCCGGCCGGCGATCATCGCCAGTGCCGCCGAAATCACTCCAACGGCCAGATAAACCGATATTTCCGTCATGCGTTGCCACTCTCAGGAACGACGTGGGGCACAGGCCCCGTCGACGCGACGCCATGCGCGATAGCGACTGGAGGACGTCCGGTTTGGATGGAAACAACCCCGCTCCGCGGATGTGCCCTATGTTTTTGATCTAGAGTCTGATTCACCCTCTCGATGGAAGCGCTCGCGCTTCCAGCTCGACCGATCCGGCTCCAGCAAGGCGAGATCGCGTCCGCTGAGACCAACGAACGTCAATCGACGATGAAGAGCTTCGCGCCGCGCGGGGTATATGACCGGTGCGCGGCGTCGCCGAAGTCCGAGACCTGATAGCTCATCCCGGCCGACAATGTGAACTTGCGGCCATCCTTGAGTTCGCTGATCAGCTCCCCTTCGAGGACGTAGAGGATGTGGCCCCGGTCGCACCAGTGATCGGCAAGGTAACCCGGCGTGTACTCGACCTGCCTGATCCGGATGTCGCCGATGGTCTGCGTGCGCCAGCGGGCTTCACCCTGCTCCCCCTTGTGGATGGTCGGCGCGACCTCGGCCCAGTCCGTAACAGTGAATGGTAGAGAAGGGATCTTCATGGATATGGGCCTCTGGACTGGCACGCACGGGTGGGGGGCGGTCCCGTCAATTGCGCCACCCCGCCGTTGACGATATAGAGCTACACTTTGACGATCTTCTATTGGACGAATAAAGACCGCCACGTCAAAGCGTTCTGCCGCGTCGCCGCGGTCAATTGCGCCACCCGCCCGGAAAGGTTATAGGGCTGCGGACGGATCGGCTCGCCCGGAGGCACGGGGCTCGCTGCCGCCAGTGATGAAGCTGGAGGTGGAGCTTGGCGTCTCGATAGTCGCGCAGATTGCGCGGGCGTTTTGCGAGGCGCGGATAGCCAATACTGCGCGGGCCGTAAAGGCCTGCCGCCAAACTCCATGCGCGGGGATGACTGACTTGAAATCGAGCACCCAGAAGTCCCAGGCGGGCGGCTTCCGCGACCTGATCAGCATCTTCGTGCACGCGCTGATCATCGCGTTCGTCGTGCGCGTGTTCTTCTATCAGCCGTTCAACATACCTTCCGGCTCGATGCAGTCGACGCTGCTGATCGGCGATTACCTTTTCGTGTCGAAGCTGTCCTACGGCTACTCGAAGCACTCCCTGCCCTTCAGCCCCAATCTCTTCGAGGGCCGCATTCTCAGCGCCACCCCGAAGCGCGGTGACGTCGCCGTCTTCAAGCTGCCGCGTGACAACTCGACCGACTACATCAAGCGCGTGATCGGTCTTCCCGGTGACGAGATCGTGGTCCGCGCCGGTGTCCTCTTCATCAATGGCCAGGAAGTGCCGCGCCGCCGCGTCGACGACTTCCTCCAGATCGCCGAGGACGGCCGTGAGCGGCGCATCGCCCGCTACGAGGAAACACTGCCCGAGGGTCGAAAGTATTTCGTGCTCGATACGCGCCCGAATGGCGAATACGATAACGTCGGCCCGTTCAAGGTGCCGGCCGGCCATTACTTCATGATGGGCGACAATCGCGACAACTCGACAGACAGTCGTGACCAGTCGCCGCGTTATGGTGTCGGCTACGTGCCGCTCGAGAATTTCATCGGCCGCGCAGACATCATCTTCTTCTCGGCCGCGGTTGACGAGCCCGGGCGCTTCGAGCTGACGCGCCCGTGGACCTGGCCATTCGACGTCCGCTGGAGCCGCATCTTCAGTCTAGTCCGTTAGCAACGGGGCAACCCGCTTGAAAGAAAATCCCGCGCGTCCCGCTTCCGCCGCAGCCGCGTCTACCCGGCGGGCGAAGGACGCGCGCATCAAAGGGTTCGGCTCATGCTTGCGCGTGCCGCGTCGTCGTTGCGGGATCTTTGGAGGACCCGCGTCGTGAGCAAGTCGACCAGCAAATCGGGTAGCGCCGAGCAGGCCTCCGGCAAACAGGCCGATAAGCTCAAGACCGCAGCACTCGAAAAGGCGCTCGGCTATAAGTTCAAGGACCGCGCGCTGCTCCGCCGCGCCCTGACCCACTCGAGTGTCCGCTCTCAGCGCGATGGCACCGGCGACAACGAGCGCCTCGAGTTTCTTGGCGACCGCGTGTTGGCCCTCGCTATCGCCGAATTGCTGGTCGAGATCGACCCCGAAGCGACCGAAGGGGACCTCGCGCGCCGCTTCAACCGGCTCGTGCGCCGTGAAGCCTGCGCTCACATCGCCCGGGATCTGGGCCTCGGCACCGTTCTCATCCTCTCGACCTCAGAGTCCGACAGCGGCGGGCGCGACAAGGACACGATCCTCGCGGACGCCTGCGAGGCGCTGTTGGGCGCGTTGTTCATCGAGTCAGGGTTTGAGGCCGCACGCGCGACCGTCCGCCGCCTGTGGGCACAGCTTGCCAACGGTTCGCCCCGCGCGACGCCTGATCCCAAATCCGCGCTCCAGGAATGGGCTCAGGGGCAAGGCTTTGCGCTGCCCGAGTACGTCGAGGTCGGGAGATCCGGCCCCGATCACGCACCGCGCTTCACGGCGGAGGTCCGCGTCGGCCGGCTGAACCCTGCGCGCGGCGAGGGTGCCAACAAGCGCGCGGCCGAACAGGCAGCCGCCTCCGCGCTGCTGCGCCAGAAGGGCGTCTGGACCGGCGACAGCCATGACTGACAAGCCGACATCCGCTGATCCGGCCGCACTGGAGACCGAAGGCTCCACGCGCTGCGGCTTCATCGCCGTCATCGGCGCACCGAACGCGGGCAAATCGACGCTCGTGAATGCGCTCGTCGGCGCCAAAGTCACGATCGTCTCGCACAAAGTGCAGACGACCCGCGTTCCCGTGCGCGGCATTGCGATGGTTGGCGCAAGCCAACTCGTCTTCATCGACACACCCGGCATCTTCGCGCCGCGACGCCGGCTCGACCGCGCGATGGTCGAGGCCGCCACCACCGCTGCGGGGGACGGCGATGTCGTGGTGCTGCTGGTCGACGCGCAGAAGGGCGTCACCGATGACGTCGCGCGTATCCTGAAACAACTCGCCGGCGTCGAACGCCCGCGCGTGCTCGCGCTCAACAAGATCGACCGCATCCGCAAGGAGCAACTCTTCGCGCTGACGGCCGACATCAACGCACGCCTCACCTTCGATGCGACCTTCATGATCTCCGCCCTCAACGGCAGCGGCGTCGATGATTTGAAGGCCTATCTCGCCGAGCAGGTGCCCGCCGGACCGTGGCATTTCCCGGCCGACGATCTCTCCGACGTCTCGGAGCGTGCGCTCGCCGCCGAGATCACCCGGGAGAAGCTGTACGAGCGGCTCCATCAAGAACTGCCCTACGCCGCAACCGTCGAGACGACCAACTGGCAGGAGCGCAAGGATGGCTCCGTGCGCATCGAGCAGACCATCTTCGTCGAGCGTGACAGCCAGCGCAGCATCGTCCTCGGCGACGGCGGCCGCACGATCAAGGACATCTCGATGGGTGCGCGCAAGGAGCTTGCCCGCCTGCTCGAACGTCCGGTGCATCTGTTCTTGCACGTCAAGGTGCAGGAGGGCTGGGGCAACGATCCCGAGCGCTTCCGCAACATGGGCCTGGATTTCCCGAAAGAGTGAAAAGCGGTGGGCGCGGGGCATCTTGCCTTATGCGCGCCCCGTTGCCTAAGTACCCGCGGTCCCATCAAGCGATTCCTGCCGGAGCGGCTTTTGACTTCCCGCCCCTGGCTTCGCTTCGACCTATCTCCCAGCAAGTGGAAGCGATGACCGCCATCATCTCCGTATCCGATCTCACCAAGACGTATGCCGCGGG
>CAZKZT010000337.1:0-4201 GCA_964557265.1 uncultured Hyphomicrobium sp. | reverse complement strand
GAACCCACACGTGCGGATGGCGCATCAGCACATCGGTCAGCGCCTTCAGCTCCTCGCGGGTGTAGGCGGCGCCCGTCGGGTTCGACGGGGCGTTGAACATGAACCACTTGGTCTTTGGCGTGATCGCGGCCTCGAGCACCTCGGGCTGCAGCTTGAAGCCGCTCTCGAGCGTGCACGGCGCCTCGACCGGCTTGCCGCCGCCGAGCAGGACGATATCGGCATAGGACACCCAGTAGGGCGCCGGCATGACGACCTCGTCGCCGGGGTTCAGGGTGGCGAGAAGTGCGTTGTAGAGCACCTGCTTACCACCCGTGCCGACCGTGATCTGGCTACGGTTGTACTCAAGACCGTTCTCGCGCTTGAACTTGCCGCAGATGGCGTCCTTGAGCTCGGGCAGACCGTCGACATCCGTATACCGCGTCTTGTTCTCGCGCAGTGCACGGATTGCGGCTTCCTTGATATTCTCGGGCGTATTGAAATCGGGCTCGCCCTGGCTGAGCACGATAATATCTTTACCCTCCGCGGCCAGCGCGCGCGCTTTGGCCGAGATCCCCATGGTCTGAGAAAGCTGGATCCGGTTCAAGCTGTCGGCAAAAAAGCCCATGGCACGCGTCTCTCAGTTGGTTCGAGGGTTTACCGCCGCCTTTTCCGGCGAGGCGGCGCGGACACTAGGCGCGGTGGCCCATCAGTGCAAGGGACGATTGGCCCTCGGCGGGCAAAAGACCGCACCGGGCGGGCCCTGAGAATTGGTTTTGACAGCACCGGGGCGCGCGTGGCAATGAGCAGGCCCGAAAAGCCCCCTATATATGCGCCCCTGTGGCGCGAGGCCAAGCCATGTCAATGAAAGCCGAACGCGGCACCAAAAGGACGTGCCAGAGCGCATCCTGCGGCTCCCGCTTCTATGACCTGAACCGCGACCCGATCACCTGCCCGATCTGCGGCACCATCTATGAGATGATGACGACCACCGCTGTCGGCGCCGTCACGGCCGCAGTCGAAAAGTCGCCCCGTCGCCCCGCCGCCAAGAAGCCCGAGTTTGCCGGTTCGGCAGCATCTTCCGATGCTCCCGATGTCGAGGCAGACGACGCGCTCGTGGAGATCGACGCCGACGATGCCGCGATCGACGACGACGACGACGAGACCTTCCTCGAGTCCGAGGAAGACGAAGGCGGCGACGTCAGCGGCATTATCGGTGGTCCCGTGCCGGAGGGCGACGAGGAGCCCTGAGCCGCGGCCGGTTGGGTGGCGACTCGATCCGCGCTGCGGCGGCCAGGGCCCGGTTGGAGCATTGAGCGGCCGTGAGCGTACGTGCGCCATTCGAGATCAGCGGCCAGAAGGTGGCCGCCGGCACGCGTGCGCTGGTCGACCTCCCGGTCTCCAAGCTCTCGAACCACACGCCGATCACGCTGCCGGTGCACGTTCTGCACGGCAACGAACGCGGGCCGACGATGTTCGTCTCGGCCGCCGTCCATGGTGATGAGCTGAACGGCGTCGAGGCGATCCGCCGGGTCCTGCGATTCGTCCAGCCATCCGCGCTGCGCGGCACGCTGCTGTGCGTGCCGATCGTCAACGCCTACGGGTTCATCGGCCGTTCGCGCTACCTCCCGGATCGACGCGATCTCAACCGCTCCTTTCCAGGCTCGCCGAGTGGCTCGCTCGCGGCTCGGCTCGCGCACATCCTTCTGACCGAAGTCGTTCGCCGCAGCCACTTCGGCGTCGACCTCCACACCGCCGCCATCCACCGGGTCAACCTGCCGCAGATCCGCGCCGATTTCACCGAGCGGCCGGGTTGCCGGTCGCTGGCTGACGCGTTTGGCGTGCAGGTGGTGCTGTCCTCTCCCGAGCGCGACGGCTCGCTGCGTGCCGCGGCCGCTCTGTCGGGCGTCGACGTGCTCGTCTACGAGGGCGGCGAGGGGCTGCGCTTCGACGAATTCGCCATCAAGGCCGCGGTCGAAGGCATCGGCCGGATCATGGTCGACCGGGGTATGCTGGAGCTACCGGGCGGCGAGTTGCCGGCGCCACCGCTGGAAATGCGCCGCGGCCCGCTATTCGCGAATGCGTCCAAGTGGGTCCGTGCGTCTGACGGCGGCGTCTTTCGCAGCGCGCGCCGCATCGGCCAGGCCGTCAGCGAGGGCGATCTGCTCGGCTGCGTCGCCAATCCCTACGACGACAGCGAGGTCGAGGTCCGTTCCCCCTGCCGCGGCATCATCATCGGGGCGACGACGCTGCCGATCGTCAACATGGGCGATGCGCTGTTCCACATCGCCTGGGCCCGCGAACACCAGCGCCTGCGTCCGCGCATGACGACCGCACCTGCGCCCACAACCGAGACCACGGCGGAGTCCGGGGGCGAACCGGTGATGGACGAGGACGAGATCATCTGATCACGTCCGGTATCGTCGACGTCTTCATTGCCACCAACCGAAAGGCCACAGGCGCGGCTAATGTTGCGCCGCCCGATGTTGCGATCTCGACGCAGTGGGTTTGGTCTGACACGTTTGATCCCCAGCAAACCTTCGACCGATGGATTGCCGAAGGATTGCTTCCGGCGAATATTCTCGCCGTCGCTCACTGTCGTGCTGAGTCGGAGCGGTTCAGGAAAGTTATCGGTGGGGAGATGACAATGTTGTTTAGGGTATTGGGTTTGGGTGCTTGTCTGGCGCTCGCTGGTTGCTCGTCGACGAGCACGGGGGGCGATCTGTTCACAAGCTCGACTGACGGCCCCCAGCAGAAGGAGCAGAAGGCTGCACAGCTCCCCAAATGTGAGCGGCCGCTCGGCACTGTCGCCCTGATCGACAAGGATATCCCGGCGCTGCTCGATACCGGACTGACCTCGCCCAATACGATCCTGCGCATCATGATCACGCAATCGAATTGCTTCCAGATCATCGACGAGGAAGCGATCGCGCAAGTTCAGGCGAAGCGCGGCAGGCGGGCGCGCACCCCGCAGGCTGATTATTTCCTGACGCCTGACGTCCTCGCGCAGAACCAGAACGCCGGCGGCGTCGACGGCAGCCTTGGGCGCTTCCTGCCTGGCATGGCCGGCCATGTCGCGAGCGGCCTGTCGGTGAAATTCCAGAACGCCGAAGCCGCGATCTACCTCACCAGCGGCAAGACCGGCGTACAGGTCGCAGCGGCGACAGGTAAAGCCTCGACCGCCGACACCGGCTTCGATTTCTCGCGCACCACATGGGGCGGCGGCGCTGGCGGTAGCGCGTACTCGAGCACCGACATCGGCAAAACGATCTCTGCCGCGTTCCTCGATGCCTATATCAATCTCGTGAAGCAGGTGGGCCCACCGCCGCAGCAGGTGGCGCGCGGTCCGGCACGCAAGGGCTGATCAGCTCGATACTTTCAGCTTCACGGTCATTCAGTACCGAGCGGGCCGCCCATCAGGTGGCCCGTTCCAGTATCAGCAGCGTCGCCGGTGCATCATCACGCGGATCAGCCGGCACGGGCGCACGCGATACCTCGCGCCAAACATGCGGGTCGAGTTCGGGAAACGTCGCGTCACCCTCCGGCCGCGCGTGAATGCGCGTGAGATAGATGCGATCGACAAGCCCCATCGCAGCGGCATAAATCTGCGCCCCGCCGATAATCGCGATCTCGTCGACACCACGCGCCGCCGCCTTGCTCCGCGCAATCGCGAGCGCCGCGTCGATGGTCTCCGCGCGCTCGACGCCCTCGACGCTGAAAGCCGCATCACGCGTCACCACGATGTTATCGCGGCCCGGCAATGGCTTGCCGATCGAGTCGAACGTCTTGCGGCCCATGATGACGGGCTTGCCGAGCGTCAACTGCTTGAACGTCTTGAGATCGGATGGCACATGCCATGGCAGCTTGCCGCCGCGGCCAATCACACCGTTCTCCGCGACCGCGACGACAAAGGTGATCATCGCCCCCGCCTTACCAGGGCTTGGGCTCGTCCCGCTTTGGCTTGCGGTCGGTCGATGCAGTCTGGATGGATGTCTGGCGTCTGAAGTCAAAGCCGCACTTCTTCTGGATGGAGACCTGCTCGATCGTCTCGAACTCCCCCTTCAGGCGGGCAAGTTCAGCCGAGTTGTGGTCGTTTCCGCCAACGAGGAACGCTGCTGGCCAGAATACCACGATCGCGACGCCCGTCGCGATCGCATCGTTGGTCGCCTTCTGATCCTGAACGCCGGAAAGCTGCGCGACGCGGCCCGAGATCCGTTGCGCCTCC
>CAZKZT010000336.1:0-4216 GCA_964557265.1 uncultured Hyphomicrobium sp. | reverse complement strand
TCGATCGAGTAATTCGAGCCGGTGATCGACGCGGCTGCGTCGCTGGCGAGGAACGCTGCGAGCGCGCCGATGTCCTCGATCGAAGCGAAACGGCCGCTTGGCTGCGACGCGAGGATCTCCTTCTTCGCGTCTTCCTCGCTGAAGCCGCGCGCCTTGGCGAGATCCGGGATCTGCTTTGCTACCAGCGGCGTCATCACGAAGCCCGGCGAGATCGCATTGACCGTGATGCCCGTCGTCGCCAGCTCGAGCGCCACCGACTTGGTGAAGCCCGCGAGGCCGTGTTTCGCTGCGACATAGGCCGACTTGAATGGCGAGGCGACCAGCGAGTGCGCCGAGGCGAGGTTGATGATGCGGCCCCAATTGCGCTTCTTCATGCCGGGCACCGCGGCACGCGTCGTATGGAATGATGACGTCAGGTTGATCGCGATGATCGCATCCCACTTCTCGATCGGAAATTCCTCGACCGGAGAAACGTGCTGGATTCCGGCATTGTTGACGAGGATGTCTACCGACCCGAGTTCCTTCTCGGCGCGCTCGATCATCGCCGCGATCTGATTGTGCCGCAGCATATTCGCGCCGTCATAGAGCACGCGCGTACCGGCGGCTGCGACCTCTTTCGTCGCCTCCGCGATCTCCGCCTCGCTACCGAGACCGTTGATCATCACGTTCGCGCCCGCCTTCGCCAGCGCCGTCGCCATGCCGAGGCCGATACCCGATGTGGAGCCGGTTACGACTGCATTCCTGCCTTTGAGGGTCATCGCTTACACTCCATTGGCTACCGCCCGCAGCGCAGGCGTATTCATATCCCCACTGTCTCGCGGCGCCTAACCTGTCGGCCACTCAGGGTCATGCGTGCCGAGGGGAACCGAAGGACGTTCCCACCGCGGTGGCGTCTCGGACAGCTGTCCGGCATGTCGAAGCGCCGACATCCTTCCATATCGAGACGGCAGGTCATGGAGAAGATGCGGCACATCGGCACGGCTGATCTTCGCCGCCGCCTGTCCGTTCTCGACCCGGCCCAGGCTCGTCAGCCAATGCCCGACCTGTGCCAGCGAAACGCGCACGAGCCACGAGCCGCCGATCTCGGCGCGCCGCTTCAGCGCCAGCATGGCGCCGGCCGCCATCAGATAGCCTGCGCCATGATCGAGCGCCTGACAGGGCAGCTCCAGCGGTCCGTCGTGGCCCGCTGACTGGGCTTCAGCGTGATTGATCCCGGTCGCCGTCTGGACGAGTGAGTCGAAGCCGCGCCGCGCGGCCCACGGGCCAGCATGACCCCATGCGCAGAGCGACACATAGACGATACCGGGGCGGACCTCGGTGGCGCGCTCGGGCGAGAAGCCGCGCGCCGCGATGCCGCCCGGCCGGTAGCCCTGCACGAAGATATCCGCCGTCTCGAGCAGGCGCGCGAGCGTCGCCGCGCCGGCATCGCTGCGCAGATCGATATGCGTCGAGAGCTTGCCGCGCCCGGTATCGACATCGAGCCCCGGAATATCGGGGAGATGCGGCCCCGTCACACGCATGACATCGGCGCCATGCGCGGCGAGTGTCCGCCCGCACACCGGCCCCGCGAGCACGCGTGTCAAGTCGAGCACACGCACGCCCGAGAGCGGGCGCGCACCGGGCGGCAGTGCGCGAGGCGGCGCGTCGGCGATCTTCACAATCTCCAGCAGCGGCAAACCCGCGACGGCAATGCCCTGCGGATGTGCGGCCCACTCATCGGGACTGCGCATCATGGTGCCGACGAGACCGCGACGGGCGACCTCGTCCTCGTAGCGCTGGCCTGTCCAGTTCTTCAGCGCCGCCGCGACTTTCTCTCGGTCATAGTCGACCCCGAGCATGGCAAGCATGCCGTCGCGGTGATGCGGAAAATTCGTATGCAGTCGCACCCAGCGCCCGTCCCCGGTCTGGTAGACGCCCGCAATCGCATCCCACGCCGCGGGCTTCTGCCACCCATCGATCTCGTACAATCGCTCGCTGATGAATTCGGCCGCCGCATGCCGCATGTCGACCGACACGGATTGCGCGCGACCGTTGCGAACGCGATCGACCTCGCTTGCCGCCAGCGCCGAAGCCGCAATCGTCGCCTGCGCAACGGCGCCGACCTTGTACGACGATGGCAGAATCGGGTCTTCGCCCGTCAGCGACACGCGCGCGAGCGCGGCGGGCTCACCGTCCGCCGCGCGCCAAATGTCAGCCAAGGCGTCGCGTGGGTTGGTCATTGCGCGCTCTCCTCGCACTGCGTTTCACGTGATGCCAACCTACGGTACGAGGAGGCCGCAGTCACGTCGAAGCCGCTCAGTGCGAGGTCAACGCGGATTACTACTGCGTCTGATCGCGCAGGAACTGCCACTGCCCATCGCGATAGGTCACGTTGAGCTTGCAGGTTTCGCTGCTGGTGTAGTCGCGTCCAGGTGCGGGAGTGCACCTCTTGTCGCCAGCATACAGGCTGATGCTGATCGAACGCAGCTGCCGCGTGGCTGGATCGATGTCCACGTCCCGGCTGTGCAAATGCTCCTTGAACACCTGGCGCCATGCACCACTGCTATCGAACTGCCAGATGGCAAGATCGCAGCCACGGTTCGAGCAGTTCGCCGCCGGAATTTGGTCGCCGCAGAGTTCGAGATTGTCCACCATGATCGCCGGCGCACCATCCAGACTTATCTGCTGAATACCCTGCGCCTCGCTCTCGGGCAGATAGTTGACGCCCTTGCGTTGATCGAGAGGGGTCTCGTCATACGCCGCTTTGCACCCCGCGCGCACCTCGGTGACGCGCGTGCGAATCTCGTTCGGCAAATCCTGCAATCTGAGGCCCGCGCTATCATCTCTTGCTGCCGCGGGCGCGCGTTCGCCCTGAGACTCGATCGGCCGCACCGACATCACCCTGGCCGGCGACTGAGGTTCGGATGCGCCTCTCGGATACGGCTCGCGGCTTGGCGGGCTGACCGGCGGCTCCGCGCGCGCAAGCTCTCGTCCCAGAACGCGCTCCGATTGATCAAGCGTGAGCCGCCCAATCGCCGGTGCCCCCTCATGCTGCTGGAAGCGCGCGACCGCCTGCTCGACACTCCGGCCCCAGGTCCCGTCGATAGGTCCCCTGTAGAAACCCATCTGCGTGAGCATCACCTGCATATGACTGATGTCATCTTCACTCGAGTCCGAGCGCATGCCGCCTTCTTCGGCGACCCGCGCGGCGTGCGTCAGGACAGTCGTGATGCGGCGTGGCACGCGCCCGTCGGTCGCATCGCGCAACAGAATGATCTGCTCGCCGGTCAGCGTGCCGGTCTCGGGCTGCCCCAGATCGCGTTGCATCTCGGCGGCGGCACCGCGCGCCCGATTGCCCCATGCGCCATCCGGCGATCCCGCGTTGTAGCCATGGGCCGACAGCGCGGTCTGCAGCGCGCGAATGCGCTCGGCGTCGGGACTCGCGCGCGTCGGCGCCGGTGCGGCCTTTACCCGGCCCCCCTGCTCACCGGATTTCAGAACCTCATTGAGGATGATCGCGGCGCCGATGCCAATGCCGATGTCGCGGGCGACCCTTCCGCCGCGACGCGCCTCCGCATCACCGATACTGACCGTGAACATCGCCGCAGCGCCAAGAACGAGAATGGATGTACGTGCCGCACGTCGCGTCGCCACCCGGCCGACACGGATAAAAGCCTCGAGCCCCTTCGCCAAAGTATCCTCCGAAGTCAGAGTGCGGCATCGACAATGCGTTCAATGGCTTAATTGACTACCTGCGCACGCCACGACGCAAGCCCCACTTTTGGTCACGCGTCCAGGACCTCAGGTCGCGACGACGACGATCCACTCGGGGACGCTTTCATAGGCCCCGGCACTGGAGCGGACCTTGCCGGGAGATGCCGTTGGACCTATAGCCCTAGCCTCAGGATCGGATGGATATTCGCCCATGCAGCGGGATGGATGTCCGCCCTATGCGCATATTATAATTTAAAATCATGCATTTAAATGATTCAAGCGGACGTGGTGGAACTGGTAGACACACAGGACTTAAAATCCTGAGACGGCAACGTCGTGTGGGTTCGATTCCCACCGTCCGCACCAAGTATTCGCTCACGCCGCGTTCGCTGCGCTCACCGGCTCCGCGGGGGCGGCGCCAAGCGCCGGGTCGCGTTGCTCCCGGACATTGTTGATTGCCCCCATGCCGCGTTCGCTGCGCTCACCGGCTCCGCGGGGGCGGCGCCAAGCACCGGGTCGCGTT
>CAZKZT010000335.1:0-4240 GCA_964557265.1 uncultured Hyphomicrobium sp. | reverse complement strand
GCGCGCGCTGGAGGAGGATCGTGCCGAGGCGATCGTGCTTGGCTGCGCCGGCATGGCGAAGCTGGTGCGCGACCTTTCCGCCGCGCACGGCTGTCCTGTGATCGACGGCGTCGGTGCGGCGGTGAAGCTGGGCGAGATGCTGAGTACCCTCGGCCTCAAGACGTCCAAACGCGGCGGCTACCAGTTCGGCGCACCCAAGACCGTCACTGGCCCGTTGGCGGAGCTGATGAAAGGCCGGTAGCGAGCGCGCGTCTCCAGGTCATTGGTCGTCAGGCTTCGGCTCCTCGCCCGCCGTCAGCGCCTCGATGACGATACTGATTTCCTTGAGCAGCGCCGCGTCATCGACACTGGTGCCATTGGACGGCATGCCCTCGTCCGTCGCTTCGAGCCGCTGCGTGACATCAGCCTCCCAGCGCCGGAGCGTGGCAAGCTTCTGGCCGCGCGTCAGTCCAACATGCTTCTCGATGTCGGCGGGGCGGTCGAACACCGTCTCCGGGTCCTGGCGGGCCTTGTCCGGATTGAGGCGCATGATCTCTGACATCCAGTCTCTCCTTGTTCCGGCGGTACATGGTGGGCGGTGGATCGGCGCCTCGGCCTCGAAACGCTGACGTGGCCCCGCAATGCAGCCACCGTGCCGCTGCCTGAGTGAGATGTTGCCCATAAACGCCCTGCGGACGCGCCGGGTTCCGAGCGCGTGAGCCTATTGGCGTCCGCTGACCGCAGCCGCGCGGCGCGGATTGAAGTAGCTCGGCTCGCCCTCCGCGAGGCGCACGAGATCCACTTCGATCCGGCAAACCACACCCTTAGGCGCGAACTCGAGACGCGCGCGCAGATGCGGCAGCTTGCCGGAACGCTCGAGAAGCAGCGTCCCAAAGCCCCGGGCGACCGGTGGCGATACCGGCGGCCCGCCGCGTTCCGTCCAGGTCAGCTCAATACGCGGCTGATCACCGGACGCGATCGACCACACGATCAAAACGCGGCCGCCAGGCCGAGACAGCGAGCCGTGATTGAGCGCATTCGTCGCCAGCTCGTGCAGCATCAGCGTCAGTTGCAGCGCTGTCTGCGGCGGCACGAAGACGTCATCGCCGACGATATCGATGTTCTGCGAGTCGCCCGAGCTGACCGCGATCTGCGATGTGATCAGCTCGCGCAGCGACGCACCCGACCAATGCGCCTCGGTGAGCATGTGATGGGCGCTCGACAGGGACTGGATCCTGCCATTGAAGCGCCCGATGAATTGATCAAGGCCTGAAGACGTACGTGCGGTCTGCGATGCGATCGATTGCACGATTGCGAGCGTGTTCTTTACTCGATGATTGAGCTCGCCGACCAGAAGGTTGCGAATCTCGTCGGCTTTGCGGCGTTCCGTAATGTCGCGATTGGTTTCGACGACGAGCCGCCGGCCACCGGTGCGGATCAGCTCGAGGCGGCTATCCACCCAGATTTCACTGCCGCCCTTGGCCGACTGGAGCAGTTCGCCGGTCCACGCGCCTTCAGTGGCCAGATGCTGCAACAGGGCTTCCCGCGACATCGGATAGCGGGTCTGCAGAAGATCAGCCGGGACCGCGCCCAACGCCTCGCACTTCTTGAAGCCGTACAGCTCCTCGCACCCGCGATTGAAGAGAATAATCCCTTCGTCGAGATCCCACACCATCAACGCCTCGTGCGAGAGCTCGATGACGCGCTGCTGTTTGGTCAACCGCTGGCTTGTCCGGCGCTGATCCGTGATGTCGGTATCGGTGCCGCACCACAACGCCACCCGGCCCTGATCGTCCCGCAGCGGCATCGCGCGCGAGAGGAACCAGCGATACCCGCCATCGGCACCGCGCAGCGGGAACGTGTCCTGCCAGGTCTCCCCGGCATCGAGTGCGCGCGTGAGCTGCTGCACCACACGCTCGGCATATTCGGGATGGATGGCCTTCTGCCAGCCGTTGCCCGCGGCATCGATCGCGCTGACGCCGGTGTAGTCGAGCCAGCGTTGATTGTGCCAGAAGATGTAGCCGGACGGATAAGCCATCCAGGCGAACTGCGCCATGGTGTCCGCGAGTGCGCGGAAGCGCTGCTCGCTGTACCTCAGCGCCTCCTCCGCGACCACCCGGTCCGTGATATCCCGCGAGACGCAGAAGAAGCAGTCGAGGTCGCCGGTATCCGCCACAACCGTATTGACGACGACGTCCCACCATTTCGACGTGCCCTTGCCGGTCAGGCAAAGACCGGTGAAACGGCTGCGACCGCTCTCGCGCGCTTCCTCGAGCGCATTTTCGACGATCGAACGCCCTTCTTCCGGCCACAGCGACGACCAAACCGCCCCCTTGAGCGCAGCCGTCTCGTCGAGTTCCATCAGATCGTACCCGGCACTATTGATGAACCGGATCGTCCCGTCGGCCTCGATCAGTTTGACGCAATCCTGGCTGGCTTCGAGCAGAGTCCACGCAACCCCAGGGTCGCGCAGCCCCGGCACCTTTTCCGCAGGTGCTGCCGTCACGCCGGGGCTCGCGCCCTCCGTCGCGGCAATTGGTGCATTAGGCGGTTTTCTCGACATCATTGAACGTACCGCACCCCGCTAGGCGGTCCGGCGGATCGGGGCGGCGAGGACATCAGCGATGTGCGGCGGTTCGCCGGACGGCCGTGCAGTCTTAGCCCTGAAGATTGATCCGCTCGATCCTTCCGCTCCACGTCGAGCCTTCCTCACGCCGCACCGTGTTCGAACTCAGGCTGCTTCTCCGCGCGGATGACCGCCGGCCCTCACGTCGAAGAAGAGCGCCTGACTGATGACGGCTTTCACCATCTCAGGCTTGAACGGCTTGGTGATGAGGAACGTCGGCTCCGCGCGCTCACCAGTCAGCAGGCGCTCCGGATAAGCGGTGATGAACACGACGGGAAGGTCCGACTCCTTGAGGATATCGTTGACCGCATCGATACCGGAGCTGCCGTCTGCCAGTTGTATGTCCGCAAGAATGATTCCGGGCGGTGAACGACTGGCCAGCTTGCCCGCTTCCTGCCGCGTCGTCGCGATGCCGACAACCTCGTGGCCGAGGTCTGTCACCAGGCCTTCGATATCGAGCGCGATCAGCGGCTCGTCCTCGATGATCAACACCTTGGCGGTGATCTGCTCGGCGATCTCGGCTCCCGCCGCATCGACGAGCTTGCGCACATCGTCCTCGCTCTTGTCGAGAATGATGGCAATGTCATCGGTCGCGAACTCCTCGAGCGCAGCGAGCAGGAACGCCTGACGCGGCAACGGGGTCAAGGTTTCGATCCGGCGATCGACGACCTTGCCGCTCTGGCGCTCGACAGGCTCGGCATCGTTATTCAGCGGCAGCGCACCCCAGACCTTGAGGAAGGTCTGGTAGGTCGCGACCCGAGGGCCGAGATCACGACGGAAATTCCGCTGGTCGGCGACAAGCGCCTCGAGGGTGGCGACGACATAGGCATCGCCGCGATCCTGGGACCCGGTCAAAGCGCGAGCAAAGCGGCGAAGATAGGGAATCTGGGGCGCGATCAGATCGGCAACCGAACTGGTCATAAGTCGACTACTCCCCCTGTTGGATGGTCATGTTTATGCGACCGAACAAGCGCCGGCAGCCGGAAGGCCGCCACCGCCCAATTGTTGAACAAACGCCCAACCCGGCGTGAAGTTCCTTGACCCAAGACATTCCGATATCAGCATACATTACGGTGCGGCTACCGCACGCTCCGATCATCACCCGGTCGACACCCGGGCGCGTGGGTTTGGATGGTGCGCGCTGCCGAAATCCTCGGCGCCATTCACGCCCATCAACTCCGCGAGCTTGCCGCGCGCGCGATTGACCCGGCTCTTCATGGTGCCGACCGCACAGCCGCACATCAGCGCCGCGTCGTCGTAGGAGAAACCTTCCGCCCCAATGAGGATCAGCGCCTCGCGCTGCTCCGCCGTCAAAAGAGAGAATGCCTTCGAGAAATCAACGAGATCCATATGGCTCGACTGGCCATCCTTGACGCTCAGTTGCTGTGCCATCTCACCGTTGTGATCCTGCACCTCGTACTTCCGCTTGCGCAGCTCGGACAGGTAGGTGTTGCGCAGAATCGTGAACAACCACGCCTTGAGGTTCGACCCCATGTCGAAGCTCGCACGGCTCTTCCATGCCTTGACGAGCGTCTCTTGCACGAGATCGTCTGCCTGGTCTGCAGCCCCGCACAGAGACCGCGCGAAGGCGCGCAGGTTCGGCACCAGCGCCGCAAGCTGCGCCTGCAGGTCGTC
>CAZKZT010000334.1:0-4253 GCA_964557265.1 uncultured Hyphomicrobium sp. | reverse complement strand
GACTTCGGCAGCGGCGGCTTGGCCGGTGCCTTGAAGTCGCCCGCGAGCTGCTTGGTCAGCGCAGCGCTCACCGACCGCGTACGATCCTCGGTGCAATATTCCTCGGAATTGGTGATCTGCTTCGACACCGTCGCGCGCGTGAAGTCGTAGGACTGTCCGAGCTTCGCCATCTGCTCAGGCGACGCCCCCCCCGCCGCTTCCGACGCGAGGTAGGCCTCCCGCAACCGGGTCGGATCGAAGTTGTACCCGCACTTGCTGGCCCGGGCCGACGTCGAGGCCGAATACAACGCCCGCTCGGTCGGTTCATCGACCGGCGGCGCCTTGTTCGAGCCGAGCAGCGATCCTGTCGACAGCGGATTGCCGGAGCACGCGGACAATCCGCAGGCCACCGTCAGTGCCAAGCACACATTCCGAAGCTGGGTCATAGCGCCGTTCCCCCCACAGGACTCACCCGTGGCTGTCTACCATGGGGCGCAGTTGCAGCCAAATCGTGGCATCCAGCCAGCTGGGGATTGCCCACGATCAAACCAGGAACGGGTTGCTCTGCCGCTCCATGCCGAACGTGCCCATGGCCCCATGGCCGCAGATGAACGCGATGTCGTCGCCGAGCGGGAACAGCTTGGTCTTGATCGCGCCGATCAGCGCCTCGTGGTCGCCGTAGGGAAAGTCCGTCCGCCCGATCGAGCCGCGGAAGATCACGTCTCCGACCAGCGCGAACCGGTTCGCCCGGTTCACGTAAACCAGCGATCCCGGCGAATGCCCCGGGCAATGAAAAATCTCGAAGTCCTGGCCGCCGATGGTCAGCGTCTGTCCCTCTTCGAGCCAGCGGTCGGACGTCGCGTTCTTGAGCCCGGACAGGCCATACTGCGTCGCCTGCTTCTCGACCCCATCCATCAGGAACTTGTCGGCGATATGCGGGCCTTCGATCTCGACCCCGAGCTTTTCCTTCAGCTCCGCCGCCCCGCCGACATGATCGAGATGCCCATGCGTCAGCACGATCTTCTCGACCGTCATCCCGACCTGCGCGATCGCCTGCTCGATGCGCGCCACATCGCCGCCCGGATCGACCACCGCACCACGCTTCGTCGCCTCCGACCACACCAGCGAACAGTTCTGCTCGAACGGCGTCACATGCACGATCGCCGCCTTGAGGCGGGCATCAGGCGCGGGGGCGTCAGCAGGATCGCTCATGCGGTCTCCTCGGGTTGGGCCTTCGTCCAACCTTCAATAACGGAAAGCGCCAGCGCCCGACAGCCCGGTTTCAGGCGCGCCGCCCGCAGGTCGAAACACCGAGCACCGTATAGAGCGGACACCAGCCGATCAGCGACGTCGCCAGCGGCACGATCCCGATCCAGCCCCAGGCATTCGCTGGGTATCCCGGAATGAAACCGAGCGCCCACGCGATCAGTCCGAGACCGATCAGAATGCGCGCACCGCGATCCAAAGCGCCCATATTCGTCGTCATGGCTTTCCTCACCGCTCGGCGAAGCTCTCAGCCCCGCCCCGATCATATCAACACATGCGAATATGCGATATTGAGCCGAGGCGACCATGATCTCGATCAAATCCAGCGCGCTGCGGATCTACAGCATCCCGAGCGGCGTCGCGCGCTTCGGCGGCGGAAACGCCGCGTCGAGATCGGCGAAGTCATCCGCCGTCAGCACCAGATCCGCCGCGACGAGATTCTCGCGCACATGCTCAGGCCGTGACGCCTTCGGGATCGCGACCACATGCGGATGACGCATCGTCCACGCCAGCGCCACCGCGGCCGCCGACACGCCATGCCGCGCCGCCACCTTGGCCAGCGTCTTGTCGCGCAGGATCCGCCCCTGCCCGAGCGGCGAATACGCCATCACCATCACCTTGCGCGCGGCGCACTGCCCGATCAGGTCGAAATCGATGCCGCGCGAGCCCAGATGGTAGAGCACCTGGTTCGCGACACAGTTGCCGCCCTTGGGCACCTCCGCCAGCTCATCCATGTCGTCGGGATCGAGGTTCGACACACCCCACGCGCGAATCTTGCCGTCGGCCTTCAGCCGCTCGAACGCGCCGACCGTCTCGGCCAGCGGGTACGATCCGCGCCAGTGCAGCAGATAGAGGTCGAGCCGATCCGTCTTCAGCCGCTTGAGGCTGCGCTCGCATGCCGCAATCGCCCCCGTTTTCGATGCGTTGTGCGGGTAGACCTTCGACACGATGAACGCGTCGTCTCGCCGCCCTTTGACCGCCTCGGCCACGACTTCCTCGGCGCCACCCTCGGCGTACATTTCCGCCGTATCGATCAGCGTCATGCCGAGATCGAGCCCGAGCCGCAGTGCATCGGCCTCCGCCCCTCGCGCCGCCCGGCTCTCGCCCATGTACCACGTCCCGAGGCCGAGCTGCGGCACCGTTTCGCCGGTCGCCAGCGTCACCCGTCGCATGAATCCCTCCTTACAATCCTGGGCGACATAGTCGCCCCGCGATGCCGAGACATGCACCACGATACGGTGACACGATCGCATCTTTCATGGAACGATGCATCCGCCTACGCCGACATGATGGCGACCCACTGGAGAAAGTTCGACTATGACGAAGCGCGTCCTGATAGCCGGGTTCAAGCACGAGACCAACACGTTCTCGAAAACCCCGACCACCATCCAATCCTACCAGGCGCGCAGCGTCACCGAGGGGCCTGGCATCGCCGCCTACTTCAAAGGCACCAAGACCGAGGTCGCGGCGTTCCTCGACGCCAGCGAGAAATACGGCTGGGAGACGGTGCTGTCGGTCGTCGCGGACGCCACGCCCTCGGGCCGCGTGTCGAAAGACACCTACGAGCACTTCGCCGGCCGCATCATCGATGACGTCAAGAAAGCGGGCAAGATCGACGCGATCCTGCTCAATCTGCACGGTGCCATGGCGGCCGAGCACACCCACGACGGCGAAGGCACGCTGATGCAGCGTCTGCGCGAGGTCGTTGGCCCCGGCGTCGTGATCATGGCCACGCTCGATCTGCACGCCAACGTCACCAAGGCGATGACGACCTACGCCGACATCCTCGTCAGCTACCGCACCTATCCGCATATCGATCACTACGAGATCGCCACCGAAGCGATGGAGCTCGTCAAGCGCACACTCGACGGCGAGATCAAGCCGAAAATCTACATGGCGCGCCGCGCGATGATCGACGGCGCCGACCATGGCCGCACCACCAGCCCCGGCCCGATGACCGAGCTGCTCGCGCGCTGCGAGAAAATCAAAGCCGAGGACAAGGGCGTCCTCTCCGCGTCGATCAACGCCGGTTTCGCCTGGGCCGACATCCCCGAGGTCGGGCCGACCGCCGTCATCGTCGGCGATGGCAACGATCCGCG
The DNA here is from genome assembly GCA_964557265.1 of uncultured Hyphomicrobium sp. GTDB lineage: Bacteria > Pseudomonadota > Alphaproteobacteria > Rhizobiales > Hyphomicrobiaceae. The sequence continues at coordinate 909 of CAZKZT010000334.1, read as the reverse complement.
CTTCCAGGCCTACGTCGAAAGCCTCGCCGACTACATCTGGGAAACCCGCCACTTCCGCACGGTCAAATACTTCACTGTCGCGGATGCGATCGCGCGCGCGAAGTCCGTCGCAAGCCCCGGCAAGCCCGCCGTGCTGTCCGATGCCGCCGACAATCCCGGCGGCGGCGGCTACTGCGAGTCGACCGGCCTGCTGCGCGGCATGATCGACGCTGGTCTCGAGAATGCAGCGATGTCGGCCTTCTACGATCCCGCCGCGGTCGAGGTCTGCCACAAGGCCGGTGTCGGCGCGAAGATCACGCTCAAGCTCGGCGGCAACTTCGATGTCCGCTTCAGCGAGCCGATCGTGGCTGAAGGCACCGTCACGCATGTCAGCGATGGCAAGTTCAACATCGAAGGCCCGATGCTCGCCGGCCTCGGCGTCGACATGGGCCCGACCGCGACCTTCAAGATCGGCGGCGTCTCGGTCGTCATCAACTCGCGCCGCTTCCAGAACTACGACCGCAATTTCTTCCGCGCCGGCGGCGTCGAGCCGACGACACTCACCTACCTCGCCGTCAAATCCTCGCAGCACTTCCGCGCCGCTTATGCGCCGCTCGCCTCCGAGGTGATCATCGTCGACGAGGGCGGTGGCATCATGTCGAACGACCTGACGAAACTCCCCTACGAGAACGTCCTGCGGCCCACCTTCCCGCTGGACTAAGTCCCCTCTCCCCGCGTGCGGGGAGAGGGTTAGGATGAGGGGCAGCGGCAAACGCTGACGTCAGCGCCTAGCGCCGCCCCTCATCCCAACCTTCTCCCCGTAAGAACGGGGAGAAGGGGTTCTGGCGCGTCCGCTTTAACGTCGAGATTCCAAGTAGCGGTCGAAGACCGCGAGGCAAGAACACCAACCGGCGAGGCAGTTCCGCGGCC
>CAZKZT010000333.1:0-4265 GCA_964557265.1 uncultured Hyphomicrobium sp. | reverse complement strand
CCGCCGACGGCGTGTGTTTCGATGAAGGTCGCTGCGAGTTCTTCCTCGCGTCCATCGAGAACTTGCAGCGCCGTCAGATGCAGTTCCTCCCCGACAAGGGTCTGGATGAGCACGTTACGGTTGCCGCCGTAACTCGCTGTCCACACCTTGCACATGCGGGGTGGTTCGGCGGGCTGAGGCGCCTGGGCCAGACGCTCGGGTGGACGCCGCTCGGCGCGCGGCGGCTGGGGAATTGCGCCGGCGGCAACCGTCGGCGGGCGTTGTTGAGCGCGCGCGTTGCGTGGCGGCGCGCTCTCGCCATCATCGTCGTTGACGACAAGAATTTCGTCGGGCGGCATCCCACGGCCATTCGGCAGGGCGCGCGTTGTGGCGGTGGTCGGCTGCAGCGCCGCGGCGCTCCGGGTGCGCGCTGGCGCGGCGACGGGCGGACGGTCAGTGGCCGCGATCTGCTGTTCGCGTTCGCCGTTGCAGAACTGGGCGCGGAAGCGCGCGGCGATGGACTCTATGGAGTTGCCGTATTTGCGGTCAGCAGCCCAGCGGCCAGCAAGATCGCGATAGGTGACAGGGCGGCCGACGGCGCGCGACAGCTCGACGACTTTCTGCTGAACGAGGCGCGTGCGCGGCGCCACCGGATCATCAATAAGCTCGCCCGTATAGACGACCAGATGCTGGATCTGCGCGAGGACACCGGTCGACACGTTCGGATAGCGATCGCCAGGGACGCCGCCGCCGGTCGCGCCGATGCCCGCGAAGTTGTTCTGGCTGGGCCTCACGTCACCCCATCGGCCGCTGCCGGTGCGATAGGTGAGGTAGTTGGTTTCGATCAGCATCTGATAGAAGGCGTAGTCCCAGCGAACGCGCGCCTTCTCGCCGTGCATCTTGTAGTAGGCCGCAATACGCTTGAAGCGCTCGGGAAGTGCGCGATTGCGCTGCTCCATGAACTGCATCAGCCGTTCCGGCGTCACACACGCGGGGACGCGGTTGCGCTCATGCATGCGGATCTCGGGCAAGGCGTGCGCGCTGGTCGCGACGCCTGCCACCATAGGAATTGCAACAGACAAGCCGATCAGCAGCGTTCGACCCGGCAGGCGGCGCCGGGGTGTCGCGTTCATGTTCTGACGTGCTCCCTCGTCATCTTGAAATCGGTTGCGCGGCTCCTGATGTCCACTCCCCCGCAACCGTCCCCCTGCGTTGCTGTTGGCTCATTACCCTTCCGGGCAGAGCTCGAAGGCTTTCTCCAGCGCCTGAGTCTGGCTGCCGAATGTGTGCTCGATCTGACCGCCCTTGGCGTATGCCGCGATGTAGGCTGCGGCCTCGCGCTTCTCGGCGCCCTCATTGACGTCGAGCACGGTGTAGCTGACGCCCTCATCGGTCGGCGCCTTGATCAGGATCGCCTTGCCGCCGCCGTAGCTGGCGGTCCACACGCGGCACTTTGCACTGGCCTCGGGAACCGCGGGGGGCGGGATCCGCGCAGGCGCGGCCTTGGCCTGCGTCACCGGAGGTGCGACCTGCGTCTGCGCGGCAGGCGGCGCCACGGATGTCTCCGGCGCTGGCGGTGCTGGCGGGGGCTGGGTCATGCTCCGCAGGATGCTGCCGACGGTGGACGCGGCCTGCATCAGCGGCGAGGCTTGCGCGACAGCGGGTTCGCTCTCCTGTGCGGCTGCATCGGATGGTGGAGCAGACGGCGTGGTGCTGTTCGCCAGGCCACCGAGACCGGATGCGCCGAGGCCGAGACGGCGGCTGGCGCCGTGTGCGCGCGCCTCGTCGATGGCGCGCTGTGCGAGTTCGCGGCCAGGGGATGTGGCGGGGCGCTGGGAGTCCATATCGCGTACTTGCGTCACCTTCACCTCAGTGATGGCGGGTTCGTTCGCGGCGCGGTTTTGGGTGCGATCGGGGCGCGCTTCGGCCAGCAGCTCCGGCGCGGGATCCTCGGAATTGCAGTAGCGCGACGCGAAGATCCCGGCATGGGTCGCAATGCCGTTGGCATAGGATTTGTTGTTTGCCCATTTCTGCGCGAGATCGGCGTAGGTCATCGGCCCCTTGAGACCGGCGCGCCAGCTGTCGAGCACGCGCCATTCGATGACCTTCTGCGTGCGCTCGGCAACGGGCGCCTCGATCGGCTCGCCGGTATACATCAGCACGTGCTGGAGATGGGCGAGCACGCCGGTCGAGACATCAGGGAAGCTTTCGCCGCGTACACCGCGGCCCGCGGCACCGAGGCCGGCGAAGTTGTTCTGCGCCGGCCGCACGTCGCCGCGCCGGCCTTTTGAGCGCTCGAACGTCAGATAGCCGGTCTCCACGACCATCTGGAAGAAGGCGTAGTCCCAGCGGATGCCGAGCGCCTCGCCATGGCGCATGTATTCGACCGCGATCTTGTCATACTCGGCGCCGAGACGCGGGTTGCGGTCCCGGAGAAATGCGGTCAGCCGTCCGGGCGTGACGCACTCGGGGACGACGTTCGACGCGGTGGCTTTGATGGGTGGGAGGTTTTGGGCGAGGGCGCTGCCCGCAGGCGCGCAAAAGGCGGCAATCAGAACGCTGGCACACACACGACGGTACATACGACACCCAACTCAGCTGCAAACGCTACGCGCAATCCGCCAACACAGACGACCGTTAAGGTTATTAGACGCTTAGTGTTAATCCCCCGTTACCGAGCCGGTCAGGCTGGACAGATGAACATTCGCTAAGATTTGCGGCGTGAGTTGGGGCAGCAGGGGGAGGAAATGTGGCGATATTTCCTGGGCTTGCCATGATGTCAGGCGCCACATGCAACCCAATGGAGTTGATGCGTGTCCTGCGCGAAATCCACCAAGTCTCAGCGCTGCCGCACAATCTCGATGCCGACGCTGCGGCAGCCGGGCACAATGTCGGGCTTCTCCAGCCTGACCACGACCCGCGCGACGCGGGCATCGGAGAGGCACGCGGCGGCGATGCGCTCGGCCAAGGTCTCGATCAGGTTCGTGTGCCCCGTTTCGACGATCGTGCGGACGCCGGCGACGACGGCGGCATAATCCAGGACATCACTTAATGAATCAGAGCGGCCGTCGTAGTCGTCGATCACCCAGAGATCGAGCGAGACCACGAGGCGCTGCTCGTAGCGCTTTTCCAGTTCGTAGACGCCGACCGACGCCATCAATTCGAGATCGCGCACGAACACGCGCCGGAGCGGGCGCGAGGCGGTCTGACCGCGCGGCGCGTCTTGGATCGGAGGCTGGAGCGGGTCGGTCATGATGACGATCAATCCGATCGCGGCCAGGCGAGATGCTGCCCGGCGTCGAGCGCGATCATCTGGCCGGTCATCGAGGGAGCGTCAAGGATGAAGCGGACTGCTGCGGCGATCTCGCCGGGGGGCGTGGCGCGGGCCAGCGGTGTCGCGGCGACTTCGCGGTCGAACTCGGCCGGCGTCTGGTGGATGTTGGCGAGAACCGGTCCCGGCCCGATGGCATTGACCCGGATCCGCGGGGCGAGGGCCTGGGCGAGCGTCTGGGTGGCGGTATAGAGGCCGGCCTTCGCGATCGTGTAGGAGAAGTAGTCGGGCGCCAGCCGCCAGACACGCTGATCGACTATGTTGATGATGGTTCCCTGGCGGCCGGCCGGGAGGTGTGCGGCGAAGGCCTTGGCCAGCAGGACTGGCGCGCGGAGATTGACGGCGTGCTGGCGGTCCCACTGTGCGGGGTCGATGGTGTCGATGCGATCGTCGAGAAACAGCGCCGCACTGTTGACCAGCAGGGTTGGCGGACCGAGCGCCGCAGCGCATTTCGGGATCAGGGCTTCCGTCGAGCCAGCATCGGCGAAGTCGGCCGCGAGCCCGGCAGCGCGGCCGCCGGCCTTATGAATGTCCGCAACGACGACTTCGGCTTGAGCGCGTGACGAGGCGTAGTGAACGCCGACCGTCCAGCCATGGCGCGCAAGATCGAGGGCGATCGCCTTGCCGATCCGGCGGCCGGCGCCGGTGACGAGCGCTACGCGTGGGATGCCGTCTACCGCCTCAACCACTCTGCGACTCCTCCCCAGCCGATCTCGATTTAGCGCCCGCTCGAGGGCCTATCGCCATTGGAATCGGTTGGCCGCTCGATCTGTCGTGGATCATCACCTTTCGATGCAGCGGCGGCAAGCGCGGCGGTGTTGTGGCAGATTTGCCGTCGTCCGGGGCCGAGTGGCGCCGTTTGAGGCAGCATAAAATGTGCAACCCGCCTGATTTTGAGGCATTAAAGGGTGAGAAAATATCTATCGATCCCAAAGTGTTACGGATTCGACACGGC
>CAZKZT010000332.1:0-4277 GCA_964557265.1 uncultured Hyphomicrobium sp. | reverse complement strand
TCCGGTGACCGAGATGATCACCGGCATCGACCTCGTCGAGCAGATGATCCGTGTTGCCTACGGTGAGAAGCTGGCGATCGCGCAGAAGGACGTGAAGCTCAATGGCTGGGCGGTCGAGAGCCGCATCTACGCCGAGGATCCGTTCCGCAATTTCCTGCCGTCGATCGGCCGTCTCGTCCGCTATCGCCCGCCGGGCGAGGGATCGACGGGCAGCCGCACGATTCGCAATGACACCGGCGTCTACGAAGGCGGCGAGATCTCGATGTTCTACGATCCGATGATCGCCAAGCTCGTCACGCACGCGCCGACCCGCGCCGAGGCGATCGACCTGCAGGCACAGGCCCTCGATGCATTCCACATCGACGGTATCCAGCACAACATCCCGTTCCTGACCGCGCTGATGCAGCATCCGCGCTGGCGCGAGGGCAAGCTTTCGACCGGCTTTATCGCCGAAGAGTATCCGAATGGCTTTGCTGCGCGCGTTCCCGACGGCTTCGAGCTCGGCATCCTCGCTGCTGTTGCCTCGTCCATGGATCATCTCGGCAATGCGCGCCGCCGCCACATCAATCAGCAGATGGATGGCCAGCCGTTCTCCTTCGCCAAACGACGCGTGGTTCGTATCGGCGCGCGCGATGTCCATCTCGAGGTCGCTGGCGGTGAGGGTGGCCAGTTCAAAGTCTCCAAGGTCAATCCTGATGGCACGCTCGGTCCCGCCATCGAGGCCGCATCAGACTGGTGGCCGGGCAATCCGGTGTGGAGCGGAACGATCGGCGGCCAGGCCATATCGGTTCAGGTGACACCGCTGCTCAATGGCGCGCGCTTGTCCTATCGCGGGGCGTCGGCGGATGTGCGTGTCTTCACCGAGCGCGAGGCGGCTCTGGCCGCGCTGATGCCGGAGAAGGTCGCGGCGGACACGTCGAAGCTGTTGCTTTGCCCGATGCCGGGGCTCGTAAAGGCGATCCACGTCAAGGCTGGCGAGGAAGTGAAGGCGGGCGACGCGCTGGCTGTCGTCGAGGCGATGAAGATGGAGAATGTATTGCGCGCCGAGCGAGACGGTGTGGTCAAGAAGGTCAACGCAACGGCTGGCGACAGTCTCGCCGTCGACGCGGTGATCCTCGAATTCGTGTAAGTATTTTTGCGTAACTGCGTAGTCGTCTCCTGCCGCGGTGCAATCGCATGCCGCGCGCCGTGCCACGGGTGTCGACTGCACAGAGTGAGCGTTTGGGGATGAAGTCTGAGTTCTTGAGACGGTCGATCTTTAAGATCGGCCGGGGGGTCAAGTCGACGACGCGGCGATTGATCTACATGGTAGCCTACCATGTGGGGATCGTACGTTTGTTCTACTGGATCAATCGGAACAGGGTCGTTGTACTGACTTATCACAACGTCATTCCGGACGCGCTTTTCGACTCTTCCGCGCACCTTGTCGCGTCTCACTCGGAGTCGGCGTTTCGCGCGCAGGCACGTATCATCGGCAACCGCTTTCGATCCTCCAGCTGGCCGGCCACCGCAGGCGCCTGTGTCGTGACGCTCGACGACGGATATCGAAATCAATGGGTCGTTGCGGGGCCTATTCTTGAGCGGCACGCTCTTCGCGCGATCTATTTCGTGCCTGCCGAGCCGCTGATTACCGGGAAGTGCCTGGTGGTCGACTCGATCCTCAAATGGCTCAGCTACTGTCCGAGCGGAACCTATCGCATTTGCGATCGCGAGATCTCCATTGCCAACGATAATCGCGTGGCGGTCTGGTATCGCATTTATGGCCTTGCCCTCGCGAACCCGGACTACTGGGAAAGCATCGAGGAAGAGCTCGATAGCCAATACAGTTTTGCGCGTATCGAGGTGAAGCCCGGGCTCGACGAACTCCGTTTTGTGCCTCTCGATGGGGCTGATCTGAACGCGATCAAGGCGGCCGGTCACCAGATCGGAGGACACAGTTGGTCGCATCTTCCTTTGGCGACGCTGTCGTCTCATCAAATCGCGGAGGACTATCGCCGCTCTCACGAAGCGATGGCGGGCCATCTCGGGGTCAAGCTGTACAGCTACCCATACGGCAGCCCGCGTGAAGTCTCGGATGAGGTGATGCGGCAATGCGCACGGGCTGGGTTCGAATGGGGGTTCATCAACAACGCAGCACAGTTCTGCGGGCCTGATGTCGATCCGCGCTACTGCGTCACGCGACTGTCTCTACCCAACATCGCAGATCCATATCTGATAGAGGCGAAACTGTCGGGTCTGGAGGCCGCGCTTTCGGCCGTTCGGCGCCGGTGATCGCCAATCGTCAGCCTAGTGTTTGATTTAGAGTCTGATTCACGCTCTCGATGGAAGCGCGCGCTTCCATCTCGACCGATCAGGCTCTCAACGCTGTCGCTCACGATTGTCGCGCGCCTGATCTTTCCTGCTGCTCCTGTCGCGGCTACAGCGCGTGAGGTTCCGGTAGCGGCCGCGCGATCAATCGCTGGAAGCGCCAAACGAGCAGGATCGCCTGCGCGATGAGGCCCGCCGACAGGCCAAGCCAGACACCCAGGGGGCCGAGGCCGGTATGGAAGCCGAGCAGCCAGCACGATACGAAGCCGATTCCCCAGAAGCTGAAGACGGCGATCAGGAATGGAATGCGCGTGTCGTTGAGGCCGCGCAGCGCGCCGGCGGCGATCGTCTGCAAGCCGTCGAAGACGAAGAAGACGGAGCCGACCAGCAGCAGTGTCGCGATGAGCGCGGCTGTTGCGGCAGTGTAGGCCGTCGTCGGCCCCAGGAACAGCGGTGGCAGGTGATGTCGCGTCGCGACCACCAAGCCTGACATCAGTGCCATGAATGCGGCGCCGAGGAGCAATGCCGCGATGCCTGCGCGCCGCGCAGCATCCACGTCGCGTCGTCCGACCGCCTGTCCGACGCGAACCGTGGCCGCCATCGAGATGCCGAATGGGACCATGAACAGGATTGCCGCGACTTGCAGGGCGATCTGGTGCGCGGCAAGCGCGGTCGTGCTGATCGTTCCCATGAGCAGCGCTGCCGCACCGAAGACGCCGAACTCGACGAGGTAGGCACCGGAGATCGGCAAGCCAAGCTGGCATAGCCTGCCGAGCACCGTCCCATCGAAGCGCCAGAAGCGGCCAAGAATGCGATACTTCCGGAACGGCGGCTGCGTGACGCAAACGAGGATCGCGCCGAAGCACATCATGATATTGATGATGGTCGTCGCGAGGCCGGCGCCCAGAACGTCGAGCCGTGGCAGACCGAATGCGCCATGGATCAGTCCCCACGCGAGGACAAAATTGGCTGGCACGGCAACGAGCGTGATCCACAACGCCGGCTCCGGGCGGTTGACGGCCCCCATGAAGCCGCGAATGGCCATGAACACCCATGCGGGGATCAGGCTCCAGCCGAGTCCCTGCAAGTAGCGACCGGCAATCGCGGCGCTCTCGGGGGACTGTCCGAGGATTGCAAGCAGTCGCTCGCCCTGGAATTGGAATGCCGTCAGCGGGATGCCGGTGAGAATGGCTGCCCAGACGCCGGCCCGTAGCGCCCGGCGCACACCCCGCGGTTCGCGGGCGCCGAACGCCTGCGCGGCAAGAGGCGCGACGGCGGCAACCAGTCCCATGCCGATCGTAAAGGCGACGAACAGACCGGTGTGCGCGAGGCCAGCCGCCGCAACGACGTGTTCGCCGAGACGGCCGAGCAACATCAGATCGGTCGTCATCATCGCGATCTGGCCGAGCTGCGTGAGTGCGATCGGCACCGAGAGGGCGACGGTTTCCGCCATCTCTACCCGCCAAAGGCGTCCAGCCGGTCCGCGCGACGGGGATGCGGCGGCTGGCTGTTCTGCGGGAGGCATGAAGGTGGGATTCCGGTTGCGACCGCGATGGCAGCGTTCGATTCGATGAGGCGTCAGTTTTCCCTGCGCCCTATGGTTGTGGCTCGCGGGCAGGATCGCCGCGACGTATAGGCGGAGTGTGGGTGCCGTGCCAGCCAATTCGCCTGCAAAGTAGCCTCCACGATCAAGCGGCGCATCTGGCGGATGGCAGGCGACGGCGGGCGGGACGGATATCTGCGCGGGCGATGGCCTGGGCGTGATCCAGCGAGCCAAAGCTGCTGTGATCGGGAGGCCGCCCGGAGGTTGGATGGGTGGTCAATCCGTGGATATATCGTGTAACTTCAAGTCTATGCCGGGCGCTTTACTGTCGCCCGATCCTGCTTTATCCGAGGCGTGTGCTGCATTCTATAATGTGAGCGTCGACGGCTGAAATGCAGGCGGCAGCACTCGAGCTGGCTATGCCAGC
>CAZKZT010000331.1:0-4284 GCA_964557265.1 uncultured Hyphomicrobium sp. | reverse complement strand
CCATGCCGGGAAACGAGAAGGCAGCCACAAGGGCTGCCTTCCGTATGTCATCGCAAATCGCTCCACGCGGAGCCTCAGTTCTCGATGTACGTGATCTTGCCGCCGTCCTTCTTCCACGTATAGATCGTGTAGTCGGGCTGCGTGATGTCACCCTTCTTGTCGAACGAGCGCGCCCCAAGCACCGTCGCGAACGGCTTGCCGGAGCGGATCACCTCGGCAACCTTCTTCGGATCGACCGACTTTGCCTCGTTCGCAGCCGCGACGATGACCTGAACCGTCGCATAGGCGTACAGCGTGTAGGCTTCCGGCTTGAAGTTCGCCGCAAGGAACGTCTTGACGACCTCGGCCGCCTCGGGGCGCTTCTGCGGATCGGGACCGAACGTCATCAGCGTACCCTCGACGCCGGGGCCACCGATCGCCGCGAATTCGTCCGTCGCGATGCCATCGCCCGACATCAGGGGCGCGTTCACGCCCTGGTCACGGAGCTGGCGCACGATCAGGCCGCCTTCCGTGTGCAGCCCGCCCCAATAGACGACATCGGCACCGGCAACTTTGATCTTCGAGACCAGCGCGGCGAAGTCCTTTTCGCCGAGGTTCACACCCTCGTAGAGCACTTCCGTGAGGCCGCCGGCGTTGATCGCTTTCTTGGTCTCGTCGGCAAGGCCTTTGCCATACGTCGTCTTGTCATGGACGATCGCGATTTTCTTGCCTTTGAAGTTCTTCAGCAGATAGGCACCGGCGACGATACCCTGCTGATCGTCACGGCCGCACATGCGGAACGTGTTCCACAGCTTGCGCTCCGTCAGCCGCGGATTGGTCGAGCCCGGCGACAGCATCAGGACGCCGTTCTCGGCGTAAACGTCCGACGCGGGGATCGAAACACCCGAATTGAAATGTCCGGCGACCAGCTTGACGCCGTCACCGACGAACTTGTTGGCGACCGAGACGCCTTCCTTCGGATCGGCGCGATCGTCGCCGAACACCAGCTCGATCTTCTGGCCGTTGATGCCGCCCTTTGCGTTGAGATCAGCGACGGCCTGCTCGGCCCCTCGCTTGAGCTGCGCGCCGAACGTCGCGTTGGCGCCGGTCAGTGGCGCACCGAGGCCGATCTTGACCTGCGCGCTCGCGACGCCGGTCATCGCCAGCATGGCCGCAACAGCCACCCCTGACCACATGAGCTTCTTCATGCAACGCTCTCCCTTCCTATGAACCGCGTATGACGAACAGTGGACCGGCAACACGCATCGTGCCGATCGAGGCGATGACTGCGCCCATGTGCCGAGGATTCCCCGAAAGTGCGGCAAAGTCACGCCTAATCCGCAATCGTCCATGGACAACGATCAGGCGCATCGGCAGCCGGCAATCAAAGCTCCGAACGCGGCACCGTCGGCCTGGCCGTGCCGGTCACGAGCCAGTCGTACTGCTCACGCATCTGACGCTGCCGGGTGAGTCGGAAGCCGAGCGTTGCCGCCGCAAGCAAGACAGCGAGATCAACGGCATAGCTACGCGGCGCGACGAACGGCTCATGAAACAGCGCGTGATGGATGAAGCGCGCCGCTCCCGCAATCAGCAGTCCATAGACGACGAGCTGCCAGCGCGGCCGCCATGTCGAGGCGATCGCGCTGCCCGTCGCATACGCCGCCATGCCGCCCATGATGACGGTGACCAGCAGAAAGACCCAGTCACCGTTCGGGCCAGCGTCATAGAGCCAAGCAGGCATAGCCAATCTCGTTCCGTTTCACATCGCGCTCAATGTCGGCCGCCTTCGAGGTAGGCGGCCCTGATCTCCGGTCGTTGCAGCAGCTCCGTCCCCGTCCCCTGCATGGTGATCGTGCCGTTGACCATCACGTAGCCGCGGTCGGCGAGCTTCAGCGCATGATAGGCGTTCTGCTCCACGAGAAAGATCGTCATGCCTTCTCGCTTGTTGAGCTCGCGGATCGCATCGAAAATCTGGCGCACGATGATCGGCGCCAGCCCGAGCGACGGCTCATCCAGCATCAGCAGCCGCGGCCGGCTCATCAGCGCCCGCGCGATCGCCAGCATCTGCTGCTCGCCGCCCGACAACGTCCCGCCGCGCTGCGTCAGGCGCTCCTTGAGGCGCGGAAACAGCTCCGTCACCCGCTCGAGATCTTCCTCGTAATGGCGGGCGCGGTCGATTTCGGCCCCCATCTGGAGGTTCTCTAGCACCGTCATGCGCGGGAAGATGCGCCGCCCCTCCGGCGACTGCGCGATCCGCAGGCGCGCGATGTCGTGCGTTTCCAGATTCGTGATGTCGTGACCGTCGAAGACAATCGTCCCTTCGCGCGCGCGCGGGCTGCCGCAGATCGTCATCATCAGCGTCGACTTGCCGGCCCCGTTGGCACCGATCAGCGACACGATCTCGCCTTGCGCGATGTCGATGTCGACGCCTTTCAGCGCCATGATGCTGCCGTAGAAGCTCTTGACGCCGCTGACGCGGAGCAGGGGCTGGCTCGTGCTGGCGCTCACGGCAGCTCTCCCCTCTCGACGGCCTCGACCTCGTCATCCTCGACACCGAGGTAAGCGGCGATCACCTTGGGATCGTTGCGCACGAAATCCGGCGTGCCGTCCGAGATCTTGATGCCATACTCCAGCACGATCACGTGGTCCGAGATCTCCATCACCACCGACATGTCGTGCTCGATCAGCAGGATCGAGGTGCCATGCTCACGCTGGATCGTCTTGAGCAGCCGGTTGAGATCGCCGCTCTCGCGCGCATTGAGGCCCGCCGCCGGCTCGTCGAGGCAGAGCAGCAGCGGATCGCTGCACATCGCGCGCGCGATCTCCAACCGGCGCTGGTCGCCATACGGCAGGCTGCCCGCCGGATCGTCGGCGCGATCGATCAGGCCGATCAGATCGAGCCAGTAGCGCGCCCGCTCGACCGCCGCCTTCTCGGCGCGGGCGTAGCGTGGCAGCCCGATCAGGCCGAGAACCGTCCAGCCCGAGGCCTCCATCAGCGCGTTGTGCTGCGCGACGATCAGGTTTTCGAGCGCCGTCATGCCCGTGAACAGGCGAATGTTCTGGAACGTGCGCGCCACCCGCGCCTTGGCCGCGATCTCGAAGTCGGGCATCCGTTCGAGCAGGAATAGCCCGTTCTTGTTGCGGTGGGCATACCGCGCACCGCTCAGCGTCAGCGTTGTCACCTCGTCGGAAACGGCGTTGCCCGCATGGCTCATGACCATGCGGCCGGTGGTCGGGCTGTAGAAGCCGGTGATGCAATTGAAGACCGTCGTCTTGCCGGCACCGTTCGGGCCGATGATCGCGGTGATGTCGCCGCGGCCGGCCGCAAACGACACATCGTTGACCGCGATGAGGCCACCGAAGCGCATCGTCAGGTGTTCGACTTCGAGAAGCGGCGCCGTCTCCCAGCGCATCAGCCGTGACCCTCCTTGACGAGATCCGCCGAGATGGCGCGCCGTTCGGCCAGAAACACGGTTGGCCGGCGGTTGGCGATCAGGCCGCGCGGCCGCCAGATCATGATCACGACCATGGCAAGGCCGAACAGCAGCATCCGGTACTGCGTCGGGTCGAAATCGGCGCCAAAGATGTTCTTCATCCAGTCGAGTTCGCGCAGCAGCTCGGTGCCGCCGATCATCGCGATCGCGGCGATCGCGACGCCGATCTGGCTGCCCATGCCGCCGAGCACGACGATCGCGAGGATCACCGCGCTTTCGAGGAACGTGAACGATTCCGGACTGATGAAATTCTGCCGCGCCGCGAAGAACGCGCCCGCAAAACCGCCGAACCCGGCGCCGATCGCGAATGCTGTCAGCTTGGTGTTGGTCGTGTTGATGCCGAGCGAGCGGCACGCGATCTCGTCCTCGCGCAACGCTTCCCAGGCGCGCCCGACCGGCAGCCGCCGCAGCCGCAACGTCACCGCATTGGTCAGCAGCGCCAGCACGAGGATCACGTAGAACAGGAAGATCGTGCGGTGGAGCGGCGTGAATTCGAGCCCGAACGTCGCCGCGAAGCCTGTGTCCGAGGCCGTGAACGGGAGCCCGAAGAAGCTCGGTCGCGGTATCCCCGAAATGCCCGCATAGCCGCCCGTCACGTCGACCCAGTTGATGAGCACCATCCGGATGATCTCGCCGAACGCCAGCGTCACGATCGCCAGATAATCGCCCCGCAGGCGCAGCACCGGGAAACCGAGAATGATCCCCCAGAACGCCGCGAGGATCCCCGCGACCGGCAGGCAGATCCAGAACGCCCACGCCGACCAGAACCCGGGACCGATCAGCTCGGCCATGAAATCCTTTACCGGATCAC
>CAZKZT010000330.1:0-4297 GCA_964557265.1 uncultured Hyphomicrobium sp. | reverse complement strand
CCTCTGGCGTGGCCCTCTCCCCGCCCTTGCGGGGAGAGGGGAAGAAGTGGCGCCCCGCGCGAAGGTCTACTTGATCACCGGCGACGCGACCGACTCGAGCATCACGTTCACGCACGCGGGCTTGCCCGAGGCGATGGCGCGTTCGATCGCGCCGGTCAGGTCAGCGACGTCATCGACAAATTCGCCGTGTCCGCCGAGCGCGGTGACGACCTGGTCGTAGCGGGTCGGCAGCAGCGCGCAGCCGTGCATCCGCTGAGCGCCGTACTCGCGCAGCTGAATCTGGCTCTCGGCATTCCAGCACGCATCATTGCCGACGATAGCCACGAACGGCAGGTTGTGGCGCACGGCTGTGTCGAACTCGGCCATATGGAAGCCGAACGTGCCGTCGCCGACGATGGTGATGATCGGCGCTTTCGACTCCCACGCACGCGCGGCGGCGGCGAAGGGGATGCCCGCGCCGATCGAGCCTGCCACGCCGTTCACGATCCGCCGCGGCGGCGCAATCAGGCTCTGCGCCCACTGGGCGTACTCGCCACCGTCGCAGATCAGCACCGTATCGGGATCACGCGCGACGATCGGCTTCAGCGCGGAGAAAACCTCGTAGGCGTGCAGGCGGCCATTCTTGCCTTTCAAGGCGGTCCAGTCGGCCGGACGATGATCGAGGTAGCTGCGCGCTTCGGCGAGCCATGCCGGCTGGCGGACTTCCCGCTTGCCGGCACGCGCGGTCAGCGTTTGCACCGCAGTCCTTGCATCCGCGAGCGCGCCGAACAGGAGGCGGTCGCCGAGTTCAACCTGCGCCCGCTCCAGCAAGGCAGGCTCCGGATCGATGCTGATCAGGCGGCATGAGGACGCGACGGCGGGCGGCTCGGCCCACTTCAGCGTGAAATCGAGCGGCTTTCCGAGCAGCACGATCAGGTCGGTCTTTTCGAGCAGCGTGGAGAATGCGCCGAGCGTCGCGTCCTTGATGCCGCGCGGGCTCTCCATGACGATGACAGGCGCCTGGATCGCTTTCTCGAGGGCGGCGAGCAGCGGGCGGCCGTGTGGACCGGAGAGATGCGGCGCGGCGATGATCAGCGGCGCGCGGGCCTTGGAGATCGCGTCCAGCGTCGCGTCGGCAAGCACGTCGGGCAGCACGGCGGGAGCGGCGGACAAGGTGTCTGCTTCAGGAATGGCGGCGCTCGCGTCCGCGACTTCCTCGTCCAGCAGGTCGGACGGAAGGCTCAGATGCACCGGGCCAGGCCGGCCCGATCGGGCGATCAGAAAGGCCTCTGCGATGTCCTCGCCGAGAGTCGCCGCTGAGCTTGCGGTCCATGATGCCTTCGACACCGGACGCGCGAGATCCGCCTGGGCAATCTCCTGGAAGCCACCGCGGCCCAGCTCGTCGGTTCCCGCGTGACCCGATAGCAGCACCATCGGCGATTCATTGGCGAGCGCCGTGTAGAGTGCGCCGACCGCATTTGCGTGCCCTGGTCCGCCGGTCACCATGGCAACGCCCGGTTCGCCGGTCAGCCGGCCCCAGGCATCGGCCATGTGCACTGTCGAGGCCTCGTGGCGGACATGGATGAGCTCGAGCTTCGTTTCGAGCGCCGCGTCGAAGATCGACATGATGTGGTTGCCGGAGAGCGTGAAGACTTTCCGCGTTCCCAGTTGTTCCAGCGTGCGCGCGACGATGTCGGCGCCCCTCAGCGTGTCGGTCATGGCCGGCGTTCCTCATCCTGATTGGCGTCTGTCCGTTCGAGCGGACACCGCGGTGCGTGTTTCGCGACCAGCGGTATCACGCCCGGGCGCGCCCATGGAATGGCCATAGGCACGCGTGGACATGCCCTCTCCGCATGGCGGCAGGGCACCGATTGAGCACCGATGGGCTGAGTTCAGCTGAAGCGAACCTCGATCTTGCCGAGGGCGCCGAAATCCGCGACCGCGGTCTGGCCGGCCTTGAAGGGGAGCATCCCCGTGCAGGTGCCGGTCGACAGGATGTCGCCCTTCTTGAGATCGATCCCGGCGGCGCTCAGCTTGTTGACCACCCAATCGAGCACGATCCGCGGATCACCGAGCGGATCGGCGCCGCTTCCCTTCCCGGCGAGCGCGCCGTCGATCGTGAGGCTGACGGGATGGTTCGGAATGTCCAGCCCGCGCCAGTCGGTGATCGGCGTGCCGAGCACCATGGCGGCGTTGAGCATGCAGTCTGCGACCACGGACCCGACGTCATGGAAGGGCACCGCTGCGAAGCGCGTGCCGACGATCTCGAACGCGGGGATGATTGCGTCGATGGCGTCGAGGATCTCGTCGCGCGCGTAGGGTGCCGTCCGCGCCGGCAGGTCGCGGCCGAGGCGGTAGGCGAATTCGCTCTCGATGGCCATGGCGTGGCTGGTCGGTGCCGGCACGTGCGCCGGGCTCTGGTGCACGTCCCGCGCGAAAAAGGGCCCGTACATTGGTTCCTTGACGCCAAACCGGTCCATGGTCGGCGGCGCGGTGGCGCCGATCTTCCAGCCCTTGACGTTGTCCGGCCAGGCTGCCCGGAAGGCATCCTGGATCGCGTATCCTTCTTCGATCGACTGCGGCCGCGCGGATTCAGGCAGTGCCTCGATCACCCGCCCGTCCCGGCGGGTCGCGGCGAGTGTGGCGACGGCTTCTTCGATACTTTTCGGGTTCATCCGGGACCTTCCATTCGGAGACGACTGACCGCTAAAGTGCAGTCTCGAGCGGCGCGGACGATACAGCGTTATCGAGGAAACCGCGAAACTCATGTTCGGTCATGATCCGGATATTTCGGCCTTCCGCAATGGCGGCTTCCGCTTGCCGATGTTTGCCGCTCTTCAGATCGCCCCAAAGCTGCGGATCACGATGCCCGACCACGAGCACAGTGGTGCGGGATTTGGCGAAGTTCGCCGCCACCGTGCAGCCCGCCGCGGCAGCCAAGTGAGCGAGTGGCCCCTTGCCGCCCTCGAATTCGCCCGTCAACACCACTACGTGGCCGCTCAGCGGGCCTTCGAGATTCGCGTCCACCGCGACGTCTGACTGATAGCCGGCAGGCGCGGCGCGTGCGCGCGGCTGACGTTGCGACGAGAGTGCGAGGCGCTGCTGTTTCCTGTCCTCCGCCGTCATGCGGGAGGTCTCCAGGCAGAGCCGCACGATGCGGCCGCAGGCCATCGCATCACTGAGCGCATCGTGATGGTTGAGCTCGATGTTGAACGTCGCGCACAGCTCGCCGAGGCCGTGCCGCGCCAGCTCCGGCCATGACCGGCGCGCCATCGCATGGCTGTCGATCCACCGCGAGGGCGGCGTATCGCGCCCATAACGCCGGCTCGCTTCAGCCAACGCATGCTCGTCGAAATTCGAATGGCTGGCGACGATCTGTCCCCGCAGAGAGTCGGCGATACGGTCCAGCACTACGGGCCATGTCGGCGCCGCGGCAACCATCTGCGGCGTGATGCCATGGATCCTGGTGTTCCAAGGGTCGAACGCGACCTCCGGATTGACCAGCGTGGACCACTGCCACTCGATGTCGTCGTTGCTGAAGCAGACGAGACCGATCTGACAGATCGAGCCGCGGCTTCGATTGGCGGTTTCGACATCAACGGCAATGAAGTAGTCCATGTGGCATCCCCCGATTGCGGCGCCAGGAATCCGTCTTCTGCGCAGAGACTGTGTACGGGACAGTGCGCCGCAATTGTTCCGCATTGACGGCCTAGTTGAGCATCATCATTGTGAGTCGAACAGTGGCGCGCCGACACCTGTGGGTATCGCGCAGACGCCTGATGATCCGGGACGTTGCATGCCAGTCTGGCGCAGATTTCGTGCAGGGATGATTGCTGGCGGCCTGGCTGTCGCGGCCATCGTTGGCGCGTTCGCGCTGCCGGGCGGTGAAATCGTGCCGGCAGCGTCCGCACAGGGCAGCGGCTGGTGGCCGTGGTCGAGCGAGGAGCGCCGTCCGCCCCCGCCTCGGCCGCCGGAGCCGCGGGAGCCGATGTATCGTGGGCCACAGGCGCCGCCGTCCCAATGGGCGCCAAACACGCGCTACCAGGATCAGCGCCAGCAGGATGCGCCGCCCACGGCGAGCAACAACATCTGCTTCCAGCTCGAGCAAAGACTCGTCACTGAGGGGCAGCGCAGCAACCAGGGCCGCGACGTACTGCCGCGTATCGAGGGCGAGATCCGCCAATTCGATCGCGATTTGCGCGCGACCACGGCGGAACTCGACCGGCGCGACTGCTACGAGACGTGGCTGTTCTCGAAGTCGTTGCGGCGCACGCGGCAGTGCGTCGATCTCGCGAACCGGACCGAGGAACTGCGCCGC
>CAZKZT010000329.1:0-4312 GCA_964557265.1 uncultured Hyphomicrobium sp. | reverse complement strand
CTTGCCGTACTCGATTCCGAACGCTCGAAGTTCCTACCCGATGTGCCGACGACGAAAGAGCTCGGGATGGCGACGATCGTGTCGAACTCGACGCGTGGCATCGCGGGGCCGAAGGGAATGGATCCGGCGATCGTCAAGACGTTGCAGGAGGCCTTCGCGAAGGCGATGCAGGATCCCGACCACATCAAGGCCCTTGAAGCGTCCGGCCTCGCGACCAAGGTGATGGTCGGTGCGGAATACGACAAGACCTATGCGGAAACGCATGAAAAGGCGAAAAAGTACATCGAGTGGGCGAAGACGCGGCCGCAGAAGTAAAGGGAATCCCCTCTCCCCGCGTGCGGGGAGAAGGAGTACGTCAGATCTCCACCACTTCCAGCACGCCGGGCACGGTCATCAGCACGCCCTGCTGGCGCGGGCCGATGTCGTAGCGGCCGGGCAGCGTGAACTCGATCTCTCGCGGCGTGCCGCGGAAGCCGGGCACACTGTCGACCTCCAGCGAGAGCTGGATCTCCCCGCCCTTGCCATTGACCGGCGGTGCCTGATCGAGAAGCGCGCGCAGTTCGGCGATCGGGTCGGTCTTGGCGGTTTGCATCGCGCGGCGATCGAGCACGATCCTCAAGGCACGCTGCACGTTGGCGGCCGCAGATTCCAGCGGCTCGATGTTCTGGACGCGCAACTTCACCGTCTCGCCGTCGCGCTCGGCTTCGACCGATAGCAGCACCGCGGTGCCTGCCGTCAACAGATCGCGCGCGCGGGCCAGCGTATCGGAGAAGATCACGGCTTCGAACTGACCGGTTGCGTCCGAGAACATGGCGAAGGCGAATTTGTTCCCCTTCTGCGAGCGCCGCTCGCGCGCGGAAACGACGATCGCGGCGAGCCGCCCGGCACTGACGCTGAGCCCTGCCTGCTGTTCGAAGTCGACGTAGCGGACGACGCCGAGTTTGCCGAGGACGTTGGCGTAGGCATCGAGCGGATGGCCCGAAAGATAGAAGCCGATCGCGCCGAATTCGTGCTGGAGGCGTTCGATCGGGGTCCATGCGCGGATCGTCTTGAACTTGAGGACGACCGGCGCCGCATCCTGCTCCATGCCGCCGAGCATGCTGCCTTGCCCGAACTGTTCGTCATCGGCGCGGCTGCCGGCTTCCCGCAGCACTTGCTCCACGTTCGCGTGCACGAGCGCGCGGTTGCGCTCGAAGATGTCGAAAGCACCGCCTGCGGCGAGCGTTTCAAGCCCGCGCTTGTTCAAGGCCTTGGGGTCGAGGCGCGCTGCGAAGTCCGCCAGCGATTTGAACGGTCCTTTCGTCCTGCGGCTCTCGACGATCGTCTCGACTGCGCCGCGGCCGATGTTCTTGAGGCCTGCGAGCGCGTAGCGGATCGCGCCGCGGGGTTGCTCGTCTGTCGTGCCCTGCTTTGCCGCCGTCGGCAGCTCCACCGAGAACTCGACATCCGACGCGTTCACGCATGGCGGGTTCACGGCGATACCGAACTTGCGCGCTTCGGATGCGAACATCGCGAGCTTGTCGGTGTTGGCCATGTCGAGCGTCATCGAGGCGGCGAGGAATTCCTCGCGGAAGTTCGCCTTCAAGTACGCCGTGTGGTAGCTGACGAGCGCATAAGCTGCTGCGTGGCTCTTGTTGAAGCCATAGCCCGCGAACTTGTCGACCAGTTCGAAAATGTAGGCGGCATCGGCCTTCTTGACGCCTTTCGCCATCGCGCCTTCGACGAATTTCTCCTGATGGCGGGCCATTTCGGCCTTGTCTTTCTTGCCCATCGCGCGGCGCAGAAGGTCGGCTTGCCCGAGCGTGTAGCCACCCATCACCTGCGCGATCTGGATCACCTGCTCCTGGTAGATGATGACGCCGTAGGTCTCCTCGAGAATGCTCTGCAGCATCGGATGCAGGTAGTCGACCGGCTCATCGCCGTGCTTGCGGTTGATGTAGGTCGGAATGTTGTCCATGGGGCCTGGGCGATAGAGGGCCACCATGGCGATGATGTCGCCGAAGCGGTCGGGCTTCAGGCGCTTCAAACTCTCGCGCATACCCGTGCTTTCGAGCTGGAACACGCCCGCCGTGTCGGCCTTGGCGAGCAGCTCGTAGCTCTTGACGTCGTCGAGACCCAACGCGGGCAGATCGACCTCGATGCCGCGGCCCTTCTTGATCAGCTCCACGGCCTTCTGCAGCACGGTCAGTGTTTTGAGGCCAAGGAAGTCGAACTTCACGAGGCCCGCCGCTTCGACGAGCTTCCAGTTGAACTGCGTCACCGGCATGCTCGACTTCGGATCGCGGTACATCGGCACCAGCTCGTCGAGCGGCCGATCCCCGATCACCATGCCGGCGGCGTGGGTCGAGGCGTGGCGATAGAGACCTTCGAGCTTCTGCGCGATCTCCAGCAGACGCGCCACCACCGCCTCCTGGTCGCGCGCCTCCTGCAGCTTCGGCTCACCCGCAATCGCTTCCGGCAATGTCACCGGATTGGCGGGATTGTTGGGCACGAGCTTGCACAGCCGGTCAACCTGACCGTAGGGCATCTGCAGCACGCGGCCGACGTCGCGCAGCACCGCGCGTGCCTGCAGCTTGCCGTGCGTGATGATCTGCGCGACGCGATCGTGGCCGTACTTCTGCTGCACGTAGCGGATCGTCTCTTCGCGGCGGTCCTGGCAGAAGTCGATGTCGAAGTCCGGCATCGAGACGCGCTCGGGATTGAGGAAGCGCTCGAACAGCAGACCGAATTTCAGCGGATCGAGATCGGTGATGGTGAGCGACCACGCAACGAGCGAGCCGGCGCCCGATCCGCGGCCCGGGCCGACGGGGATGCCGTTGGCCTTGGACCATTTGATGAAGTCGGCAACGATCAGGAAGTAGCCGGGGAACTTCATCTTGATGATGACGTCGATCTCGTAATCGAGGCGCGTCTCATAGTCGGAGACGGTGTAGCCTTCGGCAGCTCCGGCGGCGGCGAGACGGCGCGCCAGACCTTCCTTCGCTTGCCGGGCGAGTTCCGCTGCCTCGGCGGCCAGCCGCTCCTCCGGGCTCGCGCTATCGCTCGTCTGCACGAAGTTCGGCAGGATGGGCTTGCGTCCGAGCGGCCGATAGGTGCAACGGCGCGCGATCTCGACGGTGTTCTCGATCGCCTCGGGGAGATCGGCAAAGGTCGCGATCATCGCGTCGGCGGTCTTGAAGTGATGCTCGCGCGTCAGCCGGCGGCGATTGTCCTCGTTGAGGTAGCGGCCCTCGGCGATGCAGATCAGCGCGTCGTGGGCGTCGTAGTCGTCGGCCTCGCCGAAGTAGCATTCGTTGGTTGCGACGAGCGGCAGATCATGCGTGTAGGCGAGATCGATCAGCTGCGGTTCGACCTGCTTTTCGCGCGGCGTGCCATGGCGCTGGATCTCGACATACAACCGGTCCCCGAACATCTCCTTGAGCGTCAGGAGGCGGGAGGCCGCGACCGGCTGCTGATTGTCGGCGAGCGCGCCGTCGATCGGGCCGTCGGGGCCGCCGGTCATCGCGATGAGGCCGTCCGTGTGGGCGGCGATATGGCTGATCTTGGCGTGCGGCGCCTCGCCGTCGCCGGTCCCCATGTGTGCGCGGCTGACTATTTTGAGCAGGCTCATGTAGCCCGCCTCATTCATCGCGAGCAGCGCCAGCATTCCGTCCCGTCGCGGTTGCGGCAAGGCTGGCATTCCGGCGGCGATGCTGGTGCCTTTGCGCGCCGCCTCCTCGAAATCGACGGCGAGGGTGACGCCCGCGATCGGCTGCACGCCCGCCTGAGATACCTTGTCCGAGAACTCGAGCGCGCCGAACAGATTGTTGGTGTCGGTCAGCGCCATCGCCGGGAAGCCGAGCTTGGCCGCGAGCTTGCCGAGCTGGCTGATCGTCAGCGCGCCTTCGAGCAGCGAATAGGCGGAATGCACCTTGAGGTGCACGAAGCGCGGGCCGGGCGGTGTGGGAAGCGTCGGGGGAATCGGCTGTGTCATGTCTCCAGGTTAATGGAACGCAGGCGGCCGACCAATGTGGCACCGCAGTGATATCCGCATTGTACACCGCGTGTCCCGGCAACTCGAAACGCCGAAGGGCCGGCGGCGGGCCGGCCCTTCGTGTGATTCGTGATCGGGTGCGCGTCAGACGCCGCGCGGATAGCCGGCGTGGTCCGGCGGCGGCGCGGCCGTGACCTCGGCCGCGCTCAGGCCGTCCACATCGGGGCCGACCTCCTGCCGCCACGGCGACTTCCGTTCCAGAACGACAAGGCCGACCGCGAGCACTGCCGCGAGGCCGAGTGCCGTCACCCAGAATGGCAGGCCGAGCATCTGGTCGAA
>CAZKZT010000328.1:0-4325 GCA_964557265.1 uncultured Hyphomicrobium sp. | reverse complement strand
ATCGTCCCGCCGCAGGTCATGAAACGTCGGCCGGCCCTGTGACACGATTGCGATCCCAATGCAGTGTCAGCACCTGCGCAGCGCTTGTGCTGGCGACCGCCGCCGCAGTATCGCCTGCCCGCGCCCAGAACGCAGAAGCCGCCGCCTGGATGAGCCGCGACGAGATCGTCGAGGCCTTCGTCGACCGCCAGCTCTCAGGTGTCTATCCGAGCGGCGTACCGTGGAGCGAACTGGTCCGGCGCGACGGCACCAGCGACTACCGCGAGGGTCAGTCGCGGCGCGAGGGACGCTGGTGGATGAGCGGAGATCACTTCTGCTTCACGTACGCGCGCCCACAATCCGGCGGCTGCTTCCACGTCGTGAAGATCGGAAACAACTGCTACGAACTCTACGCCGTCGGCACCAGCGGCGGCGCCTCAGGGCCGCCTTCAGGTGCGAAGCGCCACTGGAATGGACGCATGTGGCGTGACGAAACGCCCGCGACGTGTCAGGAGCTGCCGACGACCTGATCGGCAGCTGCGCAGTGCCGTCAGTGCGACTGGAAAAAGCGCACGCGATAGCGACCGTTGGTATCGGCGACGAACAGTTCCTTGACCTGCGGATGACGGAGTGGCGTCCCCGTCGTATCGGGGAGGAGATTTTGCTCCGAGACATAGGCGACGTACTCGGTGTCCGCGTTCTCGGCGAGCAGATGATAGAAGGGTTGCTCCTTCTTGGGCCGGATCTCCTCCGGGATCGATTCCCACCATTCCTCGGTCGAATTGAAGACCGGATCGACATCGAAAATGATGCCGCGGAATGGGTAAATGCGATGACGCACAACCTGCCCGAGCCGGAACTTGGCCAGACGCATCCCCCGCCTATCGCGCCGTGGGCGGGTCTTCGGTGGGGTCTTCGGGCTGCTCTTAGAAGGGCTCATGAGGCACGTATCGCCAATCCGATCTTGCTCTGTCAATCTCCGCGTGCGCCGTCTGCCGGATGAGCGGACCAGACCGGTCATGTCCGGACTACCCGCGCGGCACGCGTCATTCTAAAGTGCGTCATCCAAATTCAAGGCGAGGAAGAAAGAGCAGACATGCGGCACGGTGGCAAGATACTGATCGACCAGCTCGAAGCTCAGGGCTCGACGGCGGCTTTTACGGTTCCGGGCGAGAGCTTTCTTGCCGCCCTCGACGGCCTTCACGATTCCAACCGGATCAAGACCGTGATTTGCCGCCAGGAAGGCGGCGCGGCAATGATGGCGGAAGCCTGGGGCAAGGTGACCGGCGAGCCCGGCATCTGCTTCGTGACCCGCGGCCCTGGCGCGGCGAACGCGATGGCCGGCCTGCACGTCGCGCAGCAGGATTCCACCCCGATGATCATGTTCCTCGGCCTTCCGGGCGAGAAGCATGAGGATCGCGAGGCCTTCCAGGAGATCGAGACGAAGCAGCTCTTCTCCTCATTCGTAAAATGGGCGGCCGTCATCCGGTCGACAGCGCGAATTCCCGAGTACGTCAGCCACGCCTTCCATATGGCAAAAAACGGCCGGCCCGGCCCGGTCGTGCTCGGCCTGCCCGAGGACATGCTGTCGAGTTTCGGCGAGACATCAGATGCGAAGGCCGCGCGATATGCGGCGCCGGCCCCGAGCGATCGCGATGTGGAGGAGCTGCGGGCAGCGCTCGCCAAAGCGAAAAATCCGCTGATGATCGTCGGCGGTCCGGGCTGGAGCCGCGATATCCAGAAGAGCGTCGAGGCATTCGCCGAGCGTTACGATCTGCCGGTCGCGTGCGCGTTCCGGTTCCAGGACTACATCGACAACCGGCATCCGAACTACGTGGGCCACGCCGGCATCGGCCTCGATGCTAAGCTCGCGAACGCGATCAAGGGCGCGGACGTCCTGATCGTCGTCGGTGCGCGCCTCGGCGAGATGACAACCTCGACCTACACGCTGGTCGACATTCCGAACCCGAGCCAGTTCCTCGTCCATGTCCACCCGTCGGGTAACGAGCTTGGCTCGGTCTACCGTGCGGACCTGCCGATCAATGCGACGGCGGAGACGTTCGCCCGCGCGCTCGATGCGCTTGGCAAGCCTGCGGCGACGCCGTGGAGCGCGCTCAGGAAAGAACTTCGCGCGAGCTATGAAGAGTCGCTCACGCCGCTCGCGACGCCCGGTTCAGTGCAGTTCGCCGAGGTGGTGCGCACCGTTTCCGACATGATTCCCGAAGGCAGCATCGTCACCAACGGCGCCGGTAACTACGCCGGCTTCGTGCACAAATACACGCAATACAAGGGCTATCGGAGCCAGCTCGCACCGACATCCGGCTCGATGGGCTACGGGCTGCCCGCCGCAATCGCCGCCAAACTCGCCGACCCGACGCGCACGGTCGTGAATTACGCTGGCGACGGCTGCTTCATGATGACCAGCCAGGAGATCGCCACGGCGGTGCAGTACGGCCTCAACGTCATCACGATCATCGCCAACAACGGCATGTACGGCACGATCCGGATGCACCAGGAGAAGCACTATCCGAACCGCGTTGCTGGCACCGAACTCGTCAATCCGGACTTTGCCGCCTACGCGCGCGCGTTCGGCGCACATGGCGAGACGGTCGAGCACACCGCGGACTTCAAGCCCGCCTTCGAGCGCGCCCTGGCCTCCAACAAGCCGGCGATCATCGAGTGCCGAGTCGATCCGGAAGCGCTGACGCCGAAGCAGACGATGAGCCAGATCCGGCAGGCGGGCGGAAAAAAGTAGCCGCCTCAAAAACGCTTCAAGCCCAATGGTCGCATTTTGTGATCTCTGGCGCTCCAATCAACCAGTGATGTCGGTCCGTCGCACGGACTGACATTCTGGGGATGAGCCACGACGAAACCGTTGACAACGAACTGCAGACCCGCTGTTCTTTTTGAACATGTGATCACCAGCTCTTCCATCTGATTTTTGTTTTCGCACTTCCTCGTTTTTCCGAGTTCGTATGGATGTGTGCATGATACATATTCTTCTGGCTGCGAATAATAATTACGCAATGCCGCTGACCGTGGCTGCTCATTCTGCCCTCCGGCACATCAACAGAAACTGTCCTGTCTCCCTGAATATTGTCGACGACGGGTTATCTGAAACCAATCGACGTCGCGCCGCATCGATTCTCGAGAGAGCGCATCCGCGCGTGAAAATTGTCTGGCACCAAGTCGACCTGACAAAGATGGCCCACGTGGAGACGAGGTCCTTCTCGCAAGCAACTTTCATCAGGCTCTTCGCCTCCGAACTTTTTGGCGATGATGTCGATCGCGTTCTCTACATCGACAGCGATGTGGTCGTTGAATCCGATGTGAGTGCGCTCTGGGACATCGATCTCGGCGATAAAGCCGTCTGGGCGATGCAGGACGGCGACGATGAGGACTCGCGCACGCTGTTCGAGGGCGTTCGACCCGAAGGCGGCTTGCCGCCTGATGCGAAGTATTTCAATGCCGGCGTGCTGCTGATCAATCTTCCCGAGTGGCGGCGCAAGCGCGTTGGCGAACGAGCCATCGAGCTGCTGCTGACGCGCCAGCCGACGCTCCGATTCCTCGACCAGGACGCGCTGAATGCGATCACGCTGGGGGATTGGGGACGGCTACCGGCGCGGTGGAACAAACAGATGGGGCGATGGAAGAAGGCGGGAACGGCCCCCATGAGCGAGCGCGGGATCCTCCATTTCACGGCCGACAAACCGTGGAAACCCACCTACTATCACAAGCACAGTCGAATATTTCATTTCGCCTACCTTCGGAGCGGATGGGAGCCGACGGTTGAGGCATTGCGTACGGTTGCACGGTTGATCGCGGCCCAGTTCGTGACCCGAAACAAGATCCGTCTTGCGTATCGTTTCAATATTCGCTTCGATTAACGCGTGTCTTTTTCTCGGCGCAACCGGACCAATGTCACAGTAAACAGCAAGTTAATTTGAGCCATCGGGCATTTACCAACCGTTTTGCTAATAATAGCCTAACACCAAAGAATAGCTTATTCAGTGCACATGAGTAAGGGCACGATCAATGCGGAGATTAGCCCGATGGACATCAATGCCAATTTGCACGCCATGGGGCGCTACGGGCGTATCGCCCGGATCAGCGCAATCGTTTGCCTCCTGACCGCGTGTGTTCTGCTGCTGGCATCGCTCGCAACGCCGATCAGCGCGGCATCTATCCAGTTCTAGAGAATTCGCCCCCCACGCGCGAACGACTGAACTCCTGTCTTCTGTTCCTGATTCCACTCCCCTCTATGACCAAAACGGCCACCACTCGGAGTTCGAGTGGTGGCCGTTTCCGTTGGCGTGCGAACCGCCTTGGACCTCAGAAGCCTAGCC
>CAZKZT010000327.1:0-4326 GCA_964557265.1 uncultured Hyphomicrobium sp. | reverse complement strand
TGATCATGCTGATCGGCGGGCGCATCATCCCGAGCTTCACGCGCAACTGGCTCGCGCGGCGCACGCCAGGCCGCCTGCCTGCACCGTTCGACCGTATCGACGTTGGCGTCATGGTGATCAGCGGCATCGCGCTCGCGCTGTGGGTGATCCTGCCGCAAAGTACGATCACGGCGGCATCTGCCATCGTCGCCGCTGTTGTGAATATTGCACGCCTCGCTCGCTGGGCTGGGGAACGCACCGCGGCCGAACCGCTGGTGTCGATCCTTCATATCGCTTACGCGTTCGTCCCCATCGGCTTCGCGCTGCTCGCACTCGGGATCCTGCAACCGGCAATCGTCGCGCAGAGCGGCGCGCTGCACGGATGGACGGCGGGCGCCATTGGCATCATGACCCTCGCCGTCATGACGCGCGCCAGCCTTGGACACACGGGTCGCCCATTGACGGCGACGCGCCCCATCCAGCTCATCTATCTGGCGGCCATCATCGCCGTACTCGCGCGCATAGCCGCCGCATTCGATCTGATGCGGGATCCTATGCTGCATCTTTCCGCCACCGCATGGATCGTGGCCTTCGGTGGATTCGTCATTGTCTACGCACCACTACTATTGCGACAGCAACGGTAGTCTCAGTGAAAGAGTTGTGCGGGACCGCGCCAATGTTGCCGCGTATATGAAAAAAGCCGGCGACGCGAAGCGCATCGCCGACCCATTTATCATGTAGCGGAGGTGTGCTGCGCAACGCGTCACGCAGCACCATTCAGAACCGGCTACAGAGGCTGCTTGGAAAAATCGAAGCGAGGCGGCAGCATCTTTGCCATCTCCTCCTTCGCAACCTTCTTCTTGACGTGCAGCTCGTCGTTCTCGATGCGGCTGATGTAGCAATCGATCAGTCCACTATGATCTTCCTTGCGCAGCGTCTTGGCGCCCTGCGCAAACCCGATCGAGTTTTCCATCTGCATGCCTTCGAGCGCCTCGATCACGCCCTTGTCGTCGCTCTTCTGCTTCCAGCCGCTGGTCTCGATCGCCTGCTTGATCGCGAACAGGTTCTCCCAGCTCTGCCAGGAATGGCTCTTGGCATTGACTTTGTCGCCGCCGATTTCGCGCGCGTGCACGTCGTCGACGCCGATGAGCGCGTTGTACTGCTTGTGGAACGCGTCGTCCTTGTACTTCAACATGCGCGGGAAGTTCTCGACGATGTAGACACCCTCCGCGGCGCCCTTGAGATCCGCAGGCGCAATCGCCTCGATCGTGCCGGCAACGGAGTACATGCGCATCGTCTTCTCGAGGCCCATGGATTTCGCTTGCGTGTAGAAGGCGATCGAAAGAGCGCCGAAGAACACGGAGAAAAGCACCTGCGTGTCTTGCGGGATGCGCGCGAGATACGGCACCAGATCCTTCGCATCGAGCGGCACATAGATCGGATCGTAGACTTTTCCGCCGAGCTTCTCGATGACCGCCTTGTGCTCCTTGTAGTGGCTGTGCCCCCAGGCGTAGTCGGGCGAAATGATGGTCCAGGTCTTACCCAGATTCTCGTAGGCCCAGGGCGCACCGGCCGCCGCGAGACCGTAGGTATCGGTGCCCGTGCGGAAGCTGTAGCGCGTGCCCTTGTCGCCGGTCGCCTCGGTCGCTTCACCGGTCGAGAAGTACACCGTCTTCATTTCGGTCGCGACGGGTATCGACGCCAGCATCACGCCGGAGTGCACCGACCCAGCGATGAACGATGCGCGGTTACGCTGAATGAGCGAGCGGAGCTTTCGTGCACCCGCCGCCGGATTGGACTCCGTGTCTTCCGTGACGAGCTCCAGCTTGCGACCGGCAATTCCACCACTCTCGTTGATCTGCTTTGCCGCCGCGAGGGCCGCCTTGTTGTGCCAGTAGCCCCACGATGCGAAGCCGCCGGTCAATTCGCAGTGATGACCGATAACGATGGGCCCGCTCGCCTGCGCGAACGCAGACATGCCACTGGCCAGGCTGACGTAGGCGCCGCTTGCGGCTGCGCCACCGCCGAGCGCGACCTCGAGGAAGCTGCGGCGCGTGATGCCGCTTCGCTCCGGCGCCTTCTCGGACCTCTTCGGGAGGGACACTTTGGGGGGACGCTTGGCCATAACTGAAGCTCCTTCCTGATGAGACTAGAGTGAGACGCCGAGATAGCGGTGTACGATCGCAGGGTCGGCACGCAACGCGTCGGGCGTCGCCTCGTGCACGATCGTGCCGCGCTCCATGAGGTAGACGCGGCTCGCGAGACGAAGCGCCGTGCGCAGGTTCTGCTCGACGAGCAGCACGGAGATACCTTGCTTGGCGATCTCCGAGATCTCATGCCGGATTTGCGAAACGAGCTTGGGCATGATGCCCTCGGTCGGCTCGTCGAGCATGATCAGCGACGGCTTCATGACAAGGCAGCGCGCCAGTGCAAGCATCTGCTGCTCGCCGCCCGACAACGTGCCCGCCGCCTGCGAAAGCCGCTCTTCGAGGCGCGGAAAGCGTCGGAAGATATCGGCCATCAGCGCGGGATCCGGCGCGCCCTTGAGCCCAAGCGTCAGGTTCTCTTTCACGGAGAGCAGCGGGAACATCCCGCGCCCCTGTGGCACATAGCCGATGCCGAGGCTCGCAAGCTTGTGTGGCACAACCGTATCGAGGTTCACGCCGTTGTAGTGCGCGGTCCCGCCCGTGCGCTTCAGCAATCCGAGAATAGAGCGCAGCGTCGATGTCTTTCCGACGCCATTGCGTCCCAGCAGCGCGACCGTCTCGCCCGGCTCGACGCGCAGGCTGACGCCGCGCAGCACGGGAATTTTGCCGATGGATGCCGTGACGCCGTCAATTGAGAGTGCTGCCATCAGTCGGCCTCCTCCGGCGCGCCGAGGTAGGCCTCCTGAACCTCGGCTGAACTCGTGATCTCCGCGGGCGTACCGCGCGCAAGAAGCGCGCCCTGCGCCATCACGATGATCTCATCGGCAATGGCGAAGACGACCTCCATGTCGTGCTCAATCAGGACGACATCGACGCTCTTTGCGATTTCGCGGATCGTATGGACCGTCTGCTCGGTCTCCTGTGGCCCCATACCGCAGACAGGCTCATCCAGGAGCAGCAGTTTCGGCTCGTTGGCGAGCGCGAGCGCAATCTCGAGCAGGGCAATATCGCCATACGAGAGTGCGGACGCCCTCGCATTGAGATGCCTCTTCAAGCCGACCTGCTCGACCAGTTCTTCGACGCGCCTGTTGACCACGCCATAGGACGCCGCAGAACGGAAAGGCGATGCGATCCCTTCGTGGGCCATGACCGCAGCGCGCACATTCTCCGCAACTGTGAGGCCGGTGAAAACGCTCTTGATCTGGAGCGTGCGCGAGACACCGCGACGGACGATCTGATGCGGCTTGAGGCCCGTGATGTTCCGGCCATGCACCTCAACGCGCCCTGCGTCGGGGCGAATCTCGCCGGTAATGAGATTGAACAGCGTCGTCTTGCCGGCGCCGTTCGGACCGATGATCGCGTTGAGGCGCCGCGCCGGCAAGTCGAAGCTGATGTTGTCGACTGCGACCAGACCGCCGAAACGCCGTGTCAATCCATTCACGCTGAGAGCGACGCTGTCGCTGCTACCGTCGAGCACGTCAGCCTCCCCTCGTAACATCTGCGCCTGACTGCGCTGGTCCGCGATCATCGGTTGTCGGAGCGGCGCCGCCGTCTCCAGCGCCCTTGCGCCTGGTCAGGAACTCCAGCGCATCGGTCCAGGCACCAGCCAGACCGCGCGGTGCAAAGATGACGACGAGCACCGTGAGCGCACCGACAACGAACAGATAGTGCTCCCAGAAGGCGGATATGATTTCGCGCAGAACGATGAGCAAGCCGGTGCCGAACAACGGCCCGAGCAAGCTGCCGGCGCCACCGACGATCGCCCAAACCACCGCCTCACCCGACACGTGATAAAACATGTATGAAGCTGAGGCGTAGCGACCAAAGAAGGCGAACAGCGCGCCTGACGCTCCGGCGAGCCCTCCCGCGAGAACGAAAGCCACGTAGCGCGTCAGATAGACGTTGATGCCGACGAGCGCGGCGCGCCGATCGTTCTCGCGTACGGCCATGAAGCGCACACCGAGCGGACTGCGCACGACCGCGCTGAAAAGCGCGTAGATCGCCCCGACGACAATGAGGATCGTGTAGTACTGCACGCTCTGGTCGGCGAGGGTCAGTTTCTGGCCACCGAGAGAGAGGACCTCAACGGCACTGAATGAGATGCCATCGTCACCGCCTGTGAGCGGCTTCGCGCTCATCGCTGCGAAGTACAGAATGAGCGAGAAAACGACGGTGATGATCGCGAAGTAATGCCATGTCA
>CAZKZT010000326.1:0-4346 GCA_964557265.1 uncultured Hyphomicrobium sp. | reverse complement strand
GGCGTCGCCACCGCCACCATCGCAGCCCGCTTCGGCCTGCCCTGCGTTGTCTATATGGGCGCGGTCGATATGGAGCGGCAGAAGCCGAACGTCTTCCGCATGAAGCTGCTGGGGGCCGAGGTGATCCCCGTGACCTCGGGCGCGCATACGCTGAAAGATGCGATGAACGAGGCGATGCGCGACTGGGTCGCCAATGTGCACGACACCTTCTACTGCATCGGCACGGTGGCCGGCCCGCACCCCTATCCGGCCATGGTGCGCGACTTCCAGAGCGTGATCGGCGAGGAGACGCGCGTTCAGCTGGCGAAGGCGGAAGGCGAGGGCCGGCTGCCCGATCTGCTGGTCGCGGCGATCGGCGGCGGCTCGAACGCCATGGGCCTGTTCTTCCCGTTCCTCGACGACGCCTCCGTCGCCATGCACGGCGTCGAGGCGGCGGGCCACGGCGTCGAGACCGATCAGCACGCCGCCTCGCTGGCCAAGGGCCGGCCCGGCATCCTGCACGGCAACAAGACCTATCTGCTGCAGGACGCCGACGGGCAGATCATCGAGGCGCACTCGATCTCGGCGGGGCTCGACTATCCCGGCATCGGACCGGAACACGCCTGGCTGAACGACGTGAAGCGCGTGCAGTATGTGCACGCGACCGATGACGCGGCGCTTGAGGCGTTCCAGCTCTGCGCCCGGCTTGAAGGCATCCTGCCGGCGCTCGAGCCCGCCCATGCCCTGGCGCATGTCGTGAAGACCGCGCCGACCATGGCCAAAGACAAGATCATCGTCATGAATATGTGCGGCCGTGGCGACAAGGACATCTTCACCGTGGCCGATGCGCTGAAGGTGACGCTGTGAGCCGCATCGCCGCCCGCTTCGAGAAACTGAAAGTCGAAGGCCGCGCCGCCTTCATTCCCTTCGTGACGGCGGGCGATCCCTCGCTCGACGTGGCGCGCGAGATATTGCTTGGCCTGCCCGCGGCCGGGGCCGATCTGATCGAGCTGGGCATGCCCTTCACCGATCCGATGGCCGACGGCCCGGCGGTGCAGGCGGCGGGCCTGCGCGCCCTCGCCGCCGGGGCGACGATGAAGACGACGCTGGCGCTCGTCCACGACTTCCGCGTGCAGGACACCGAAACGCCCATCGTCCTGATGGGCTACGCCAACCCGATCTTCGCCTATGGCGTCGCGGCCTTCGCGGCCGATGCGGCGGCGGCCGGGGTCGACGGCATGATCATCGTCGATATTCCGCCCGAGGAGGCGGCCGAGTTCGCCCCCGCCTTGAACGCAGCCGGGATCGACGTCATCCGCCTGTCCACGCCCACCACCACCGATGCGCGTCTGCCGGCCGTCCTGCACGGCGCGGGCGGGTTCCTCTATTATATCTCGATCACCGGCGTCACCGGCACCAAGGATTTCGACGCCGCCGAGGTGGAGCGCGAGGTCCGCCGCATCAAGAGGCAGACATCGCTGCCGGTCGGCGTCGGCTTCGGCATCAAGACGCCGGAACATGCCGCCGCCATCGCGCGTTTCGCGGATGCGGCCGTGGTCGGCTCGGCTATCGTCGCCCGTGTCGCGGCGTTCGTTAACGAAGACGGTTCCATCTCGCCCGGATGCGCCGGGGATGTGCTAGGCTTCGTGTCGGAACTCAGCCTCGGCGTCCGCGCCGCGCGTGTTTAGGGAGAAGCCTACCTTCTCATGAACTGGATCACGAATTTCGTCCGTCCCCGGATCAAGTCGATGCTGGGCGTCAAGGAATCGACGCCCGACAATCTGTGGACCAAATGCCCCTCCTGCGGCGAGATGCTGTTTCACCGCGATCTGGAGGCGGCGCAGTTCGTCTGCGCCCATTGCGACTTCCACATGAAGGCCGGCCCGCGCCAGCGTTTCCAGTGGATGTTCGACGAAGGGAAGTATGAAGAGCTGCCCTTCATTCCGGCCGTCGCCGATCCGCTGAAGTTCCGTGACGAAAAGCGCTACACCGACCGCATCAAGGAAGCCCGCACCAAGACCGGCCAGCAGGACGCGGTGATCGCCGCGCGCGGTTCGATCGGCGGCCATGGCGCGGTCGTCGTGGCCCAGAACTTCGCCTTCATGGGCGGCTCGCTGGGCATGGCGGCGGGCGAGGCCTTCGTGCAGGGCGCCGAACGCGCGGTCGCCGACAAGGTGCCGCTGGTGCTGATCGTCGCCTCGGGCGGCGCGCGCATGCAGGAAGGCATCCTGTCGCTGATGCAGATGCCGCGCACGACCATCGCGGTGCAGAAGCTGCGCGAGGCGGGCCTCCCGTACATCGTCGTGCTCACCGATCCGACCACCGGCGGCGTCACGGCCTCCTACGCGATGCTCGGCGACGTGCACATCGCGGAGCCGGGTGCGCTCATCTGCTTCGCTGGCCCGCGCGTCATCCAGCAGACCATCCGCGAGCAGTTGCCCGAGGGCTTCCAGCGCGCCGAGTATCTGCTCGCGCACGGCATGATCGATATGGTCGTGCATCGCCACAAGCTGACCGAGACGCTGGCGCGCATCGTCGGCATTCTGTCGGCGGGCGGGGCAAAGAAGGCTGCGGCGGCGAAGGCCAGTGATCCGCTCAAGCACGTCAACGGTCATGTGAACGGCACGCCGGTGGATGCCAAGCTGCTGGCTGCGCGCCCGGGCGATGCCGAGACCGTAGATGTCGAGCCGGTTGCCGACGAAGAGCGCTTTCTGACCTCGGGCAAGAAGGCGGCGGCCCAGGCGGCGCACAAGCCGGAAAGTGCAGCGAAGCCGCCGGTCAAGGGCGCCTAATCATGCCTTGAGACTGTCGCCGGCGGTTGCTATCCGGGCGCAGTCCGCAGGCTCAGCCTTGCTCGTATCCATCAGGTCTCGATCGGTGGCCACATGACCCAGCTCGACGACCTTCTCTCGCGCATGAAGCAGCTGCATCCGCTGTACATGGATCTCTCGCTCGATCGCGTCGAACGGATGCTTGCCGAACTCGGCAGCCCGCATGAGCGATTGCCGGCTGTCGTGCACATTGCCGGCACCAACGGCAAGGGATCGACGACGGCGTTCCTCAAGGCGATGCTCGAAGCGGCGGGCAAGCGCGTTCACGTCTACACGTCGCCGCATCTCGTGCGTTTCAACGAGCGCATCGCACTTGCCGGCCCCAACGGCGCGCAGCCGATCGACGAGGACGTACTCACCGAGCTTCTTGCGCGCGTCGAGAAGATCAACGCGGGGCAATCGATCACCTTTTTCGAGATCACGACCGCGGCGGCGTTCCTCGCATTTGCCGAGCACACGGCGGACTATATCCTGCTCGAAGTCGGCCTCGGTGGGCGGCTCGATACGACCAACGTCGTCAAGAAGCCTGCGCTCACGATCATCACCCCGATCTCGATGGATCACGCCGACAAGCTCGGCGACACGGTCGAGAAGATCGCGGCTGAGAAAGCGGGCATCATGAAGCGTGGCGTTGCCTGCGTGACCGCGCGGCAGCTCCCCGAAGTGGATGATGTCTTTGAAGCCGAGGCGCGCCGTCATGGGGCGCACATCATCCGATGGGGCGAACACTTCGATGCCTTCGCGCAGCGCGGGCGCCTCGTCTTCCAGCGTGAGGATCGCTTGCTCGATCTGCCGATGCCGGCGCTGCTCGGCCCGCATCAGATCGTCAACGGCGGCACGGCAGTGGCCGCAGCCTTGGAGCTCGGCCTCGACGAGAAGGCGATCACGGCCGGTCTGACGAGCGCGCGCTGGCCGGCGCGGATGCAGCGTCTCGGTCCCGGCGAATTGACGCGCAATTTGCGGCCCGACATCGAAGTCTGGCTCGACGGCGGACACAATCCGGGAGCCGGCGAGGTGATCGCGCGCACGCTCGCCGATCTCGAGGAGCGCTCGCCGCGACCGCTGGCGCTCATTGTTGGCTTGCAAGGCCACAAGGATGCTGCCGGCTATCTGCAGCCGTTCGCGGGCCTGGCGCGGCAGGCGATCGCGGTGCCGGTGCCCGGCTCTCTGCAGCCGCGGATGCCGGAAGAACTGGCCGGCATCGCCCGCGGGGTTGGCTTGAAGGCGAGCGCGGCGGCGTCGCTTCAGGAGGCGCTGGCTGCCGCAAGCGCCGCTGCCGAAGGCCCCCTGCGCATCCTGATTTGCGGCTCGCTCTACCTCGCAGGTGAGGTTCTCGCCCTCCAGGACGGCCGTACCACACAGGGCAACTGAGAGACGTCGTGTGAACGGTTGCGTGCGGGGGCGCGCTGAGCTAAAGAGCGGGGGCTTCTCCGGGGCGCCATGCGGCGACCGAGCGGGGAACGGGCGCGTAGCTCAGCGGTAGAGCACACCCTTCACACGGGTGGGGTCACAGGTTCAATCCCTGTCGCGCCCACC
>CAZKZT010000325.1:0-4360 GCA_964557265.1 uncultured Hyphomicrobium sp. | reverse complement strand
GCAGCTTCGCGAGTTCGTCGCGAGTCGGCTTTCGCCCCTGGCCCCAATCGGGGGACACCCCGAAGCCCCGTCTTTTTGCAGCTATTGGGTGGCGGCCGAAGGCCGCAAGGCGACAAGCCGACAAGTGAGGCAGTAGCGCCGCGCGTGTCGGCGAAGCCGTACGCGTCGGCGGGAACTAAAGATTGACTTGAGCCCTCCCGCCCCGTTTGCATGGGCACCGAACAAGCATGGCTGCGCGCCCGCGCCGGAGACGAAACGCCCATGGCCCTGAAAATTGCCTGCCAGATGGACCCGATCGACCGCATTGACATTCGCGGCGATTCGACATTTGCGATGCTGCTCGAAGCGCAACAGCGCGGGCACGAGCTGTTCTACTACACGCCGCAGAACATTGCGCTCGATGGCGAGCGGCTGATCGCACGGGGCGAGACGCTGACGGTCGAGGATAGGATCGGCGATCACTACAAGCTGTCGAACCCGCGCAAGATCGACCTCGGGACGTGGGACGTGGTGCTGCTGCGCCAGGATCCGCCGTTCGACATGGCCTACATCACGACGACGCATCTGCTCGAGCGCATTCATCCGAAGACGCTGGTGGTCAATGATCCAGCCCACGTGCGCAACGCGCCGGAGAAGGTGTGGGTGCTGGAGTTCCAGGACCTGATGCCGCCGACGATGGTGACGCGCAATGCGGAGGACGTGAAGGAGTTCCGCGCGCGCCACAAGGACATCATCATCAAGCCGCTGTACGGTAACGGCGGCGCGTCGGTGTTCCGCGTGAAGGAAGACGACTCGAACTTCAATTCGCTGATCGAGCTGTTCCACACCGTCTTCCGCGAGCCGTTCATGGTGCAGCAGTTCCGGCCTGAGGTGCGGGCGGGCGACAAGCGGATCATCCTCGTCGATGGCGAGGTCGCCGGCGCCATCAACCGGGTGCCGGCGGCGGATGAGACGCGCTCCAACATGCACGTCGGCGGACAGGCGGTGCCGACCGAGCTGACGCCGCGCGATCTCGAAATCTGCGCCCGCCTCGGACCGCACCTGAAAGAGCGCGGGCTCATTTTCACGGGCATCGACGTGATCGGCCCGTACCTGACCGAGATCAACGTCACCTCGCCGACCGGCATCCGCCAGGTGAAGGCGTTCGGCGGTAACGATATCGCCGCGATGATCTGGGACGCGGTGGAGCGGAAAGTCGCGGCGGGGAGGGGATAGCCGTCGCGCCCGCGGCGCGAGTGGGCTGCCGCCCACACCCGTCCGGCGGGCACCCCCGGATCCCTCGTCTTTTTTGGTTTTTGGAGGGCGGTCATCAGGTGGCGGCCGAAGGCCGCGCCATGGAGGCTCCGACCGGCGAGGCAGCCCCCCGGCCGCAGTAGCCGAAGGCGTTGCGGATCGCGGAATAGTAGCTCTTTTGCGCTGCAGCGCCTGATGCTATCAAGCGCGCCATGACCGACACCGATCTGATACGCAACTTCTCCATCATCGCCCACATCGACCACGGGAAATCGACCCTGGCCGACCGGCTGATTCAGCTCTGCGGCAATGTTTCCGACCGCGAGATGCAGAATCAGATCCTCGATTCGATGGAGATCGAGCGCGAGCGCGGGATCACCATCAAGGCGCAGACCGTGCGCCTCGATTACAAGGCCAAGGACGGCAAAATCTATCAGCTCAACCTGATGGATACGCCCGGCCACGTCGATTTCGCCTACGAGGTGTCCCGGTCGCTGGCGGCGTGCGAGGGCGCGCTGCTGGTGGTCGACGCCTCCCAGGGGGTCGAGGCGCAGACGCTCGCCAACGTCTATCAGGCGCTCGACAACAACCTCGAGATCGTGCCGGTTCTCAATAAGATCGACTTGCCCGCGGCCGACGCCGATCGGGTCAAGCAGCAGATCGAGGACGTGATCGGCATCGATGCCTCGGATGCGGTGCCGATCTCGGCCAAGACCGGCATCGGCGTCGCCGATGTGCTCGAGGCGATCGTGACCCGCCTGCCACCGCCCAAGGGCGACAGCAAGAAGACGCTGAAGGCGATGCTGGTCGACAGCTGGTACGACGCCTACCTCGGCGTCATCGTGCTGGTGCGCGTGATCGAGGGAACGCTGAAGAAGGGCCAGAAGGTCAAGCTGATGGCCACCGATACGACCTATCAGGTCGATCGCGTCGGCATCTTCCGGCCGAAGCAGGAAATGCTGCCTGAGCTGAAAGCCGGCGAGATCGGCTTCTTCACCGCCGCGATCAAGCAGGTCGCGGATACACGCGTCGGCGATACCGTCACGGACGAGAAGAACCCGACAGCCGAGGCGCTGCCCGGTTTCAAGCCCGCGCAGCCGGTGGTGTTCTGCGGCCTTTTTCCGGTCGACGCCGCCGACTTCGAGGATCTGCGCGAGGCGATGGGCAAGCTGCGTCTCAATGATGCGAGCTTCTCGTTCGAGGCTGAGAGTTCAGCGGCGCTGGGCTTCGGCT
Organism: uncultured Hyphomicrobium sp.; assembly: GCA_964557265.1. Lineage (GTDB taxonomy): Bacteria > Pseudomonadota > Alphaproteobacteria > Rhizobiales > Hyphomicrobiaceae. The sequence goes on along the minus strand of CAZKZT010000325.1, from coordinate 1,894 downwards.
TCCGCTGCGGCTTTCTCGGACTGTTGCACCTCGAGATCATCACGGAGCGGCTGGAACGCGAGTTCAATCTCGACCTGATCACGACCGCGCCGTCGGTGATCTACCAGCTGCACATGAACGATGGCTCGATGATCGAGATGCACAATCCGGCCGACATGCCGGATCCGGTGCGGATCGATCACATCAAGGAGCCGTGGATCGAAGCCACGATCCTGGTGCCGGACGAGTATCTCGGGGCCGTGCTCAAGCTCTGCCAGGATCGCCGCGGCCGCCAGAAGAACCTCACGTATGTCGGTTCGCGCGCCATGCTCGTCTATGAGCTGCCGCTCAACGAGGTCGTGTTCGACTTCTATGACCGGCTGAAATCCGTTTCGCGCGGCTACGCCTCGTTCGACTACCACATCGTCGGCTACGAGGAGGGCGATCTCGTCAAGCTCTCGATCCTGGTTAACGCCGAGCCTGTCGATGCGCTCTCGATCATCGTGCACAAGAGCCGCGCCGAGCAGCGCGGGCGCGCGATGTGCGAGAAGCTGAAAGAGTTGATCCCGCCGCACCTGTTCCAGATCCCGATCCAGGCCGCGATCGGCGCCAAGGTGATCGCGCGGGAAACCATTCGCGCGCTCAGGAAGGACGTGCTCGCGAAGTGCTACGGCGGCGACATCTCGCGCAAGCGAAAGCTCCTCGACAAGCAGAAGAAGGGCAAGAAGAAGATGCGCGAGTTCGGCTCCGTGGAGATCCCGCAGGAGGCCTTCATCGCCGCCCTGAAAATGGAAGAAAATTGAGTTTCTACCGTCTGATCCGGTGACGGAATTGTTGTGCTGGATGTTTTCGTTAGGTTGTCATAAAACTCCAATAAGAGCATCCGCATCCAAGCGGTGACCGATGGGAGGTCCTATATGTTGCGAAGTGTGAAGTGCGCCGTCGTTGGCGTGGCGGCAGGCGTTCTGATGGCGACGCCGGCGCTGGCTCAGCAGGAAATCCAGTGGTGGCACGCCATGGGCGGCGAACTCGGCCAGAAGGTCGATGCGATCGCGGCCGGCTTCAACGCCACCCAGAAGGAATACAAGATCGTCCCCATCTACAAGGGGAGCTACACCGAGACGATGACGGGCGCGATTGCGGCCTTCCGCGCCAAGCAGCATCCGCATATCGTTCAGGTGTTCGAGGTCGGCACCGCGACGCTGATGGCCGCCAAGGGCGCCGTCTATCCCGTGTACCAGCTCATGAAGGATCAGAACCTCCCGTTCGATCCGAAGAACTACCTGCCGAGCGTGACCGGCTACTACAGCGACAGCGCCGGCAACATGCTGTCGATGCCGTTCAACAGCTCGACGCCGGTGATGTACTACAACAAGACCCAGTTCAAGAAGGCCGGCCTCGATCCCGAGAGCCCGCCGAAGACCTGGCCCGAGCTCGAAGCCGCGGCGAAGAAGCTTCAGGCGTCGGGTGTGAAGTGCGGCTTCACGACCGGCTGGCCGTCCTGGGTGCAGATCGAGAACCTGTCGGCGCTCCACAACGTGCCGATCGCGACCAAGTCGAACGGTTTCGACGGGCTCGACACCGAGTTCCAGATCAACTCGCCGCTGCACGTGAAGCACATCACGGCGATGGGCGAGTGGCAGAAGTCGAAGATCTTCGACTACGGCGGCCGTCAGTCAGCCGGCGCGCCGAAGTTCTATACGCAGGAATGCGCGATGTACATGAACTCGTCCGCGGCGCAGGCCGGCGTGCGAGCCAATGCCAAGGACTTCGAGTTTGGTGTCGCCATGCTGCCCTATTGGCCCGACGTGAAGGGCGCGCCCCAGAACTCGATCATCGGCGGTGCTACGCTGTGGGTCCTCGCCGGTCATCCGGCGGGAACCTACAAGGGCGTCGGCCAGTTCTTCAACTATCT
>CAZKZT010000324.1:0-4397 GCA_964557265.1 uncultured Hyphomicrobium sp. | reverse complement strand
CTCTGCGCGCTGCTCACCTTCGAGCTGCTGGCGCCGCCAGCGGTTGCGCAAAGCGATGGCCACCGCGCGCTTGGCATCCTGCTGGCCGATGATGAACCGGTCCAGCTCCGAGACGATCTCGCGCGGGGAGAAATTCGACATTCTATTCGGGTCCTCGTTGTAAGGGATCTTCCGGCGGCGCATCGTGTCGCGCAAAGGGGCCACGGGCACCCTGTTATCTGGACCCGCCGGGCGTCGGCGGCAAGTCCCCACCTGTCGGCTGCCGTTACCGGATTGACCGGGCCGGGCCTGCTTGTCCGGGCGCGGCGCCGGATCATACTCATGCGATGTCGCGATGGTACCAGCGGGCCGTCAGCAGCATCGGCAGGAGCATGACGAGAAACAGGACCAGCGCATGGATGAGCGAGAAGGTATCGTCGTGCAGCCAGTGAGCAAATGTCCTGAACGTGTCCGTTTCTCAATACCTGCGTGCAATTCCGCGTAACTTGCCCGCGATGCGGCCGGCAACCGAGCGGACCGGCCGACATTGCAAAGAGTTAATCGAAAAATTGGGTTGCTCGTGCGTTTGGCGCGGCGCACGGTCACAATCGCGACATTTCCCTGATGCTTGGCTTGGCGCCGAGCGCGCAACCGACTATGGCTGTCGGCCCGCGCGTGCCCCGGAATGTCACCGGTATCACCCGACGTGTGTGCCGGAACGATCTGTCGCCCTTCAACGAGGATTACCCAGTGACAAAGCTGCTGAGAGCCGTATTCGCCGCAGCGCTGCTCGCAGCACCGCTGCCGGTTGCGATCCATCTCGCCACCGCAACCCAGGCGCAGGAGAAGGCGGTCGCCAAGGTCAACGGCAAGATCATCACCGAAGCCGACATGCAGCTCGCCGAGGCCGAGATCGGCAACGAGCTGGGCTCGATCCCCGCGAATGCGCGCCGTCGCGTCATCCTCGAGTACATCATCGAGAACGCCCTGTTTGCCGAAGCCGCCGAAGCTGCCAAACTCGGCACAGGCGCCGCTTTCGACGAGCGGATGCAATACTGGCGCCGCCGGGCGCTGCGCGAATACTACTTCGAGGCCGAATTGAAGAAGTCGGTCAGCGAGGCGGACGCGAAGAAATTCTATGACCAGCAGGTCGGCAGCGCCAAGCCGCAGGAAGAAGTCCACGCACGCCATATCCTGGTCGACAACGAGGCGCTGGCGAAGGAGCTGCGCGAGAAGATCACCAAAGGTGAGGATTTCGTCGCGCTCGCGAAGGAGCACTCGAAGGATCCGGGCAGCAAGGACGACGGCGGTGACCTCGGCTACTTCGGCCGCGGTCAGATGGTGCCGGTGTTCGAGGAAACCGCCTTCAAGCTCGCGAAGGGCGAAGTTTCGGTGCCGGTGCAGAGCCAGTTCGGCTGGCACATCGTCAAGGTCGAGGATCGCCGGCAGCGTGGCGCGCCGCCGTTCGATTCGATCAAGGACCGTCTCATCGCCTCGATGATCCATCGCAAGGCGCAGGAAGTCGCGACCGATCTGCGCAGCAAGGCCGAGCTCGAGTACATCGACGCCGAGATCAAGGCCCAGGTCGATGGCGAAAAGGCGATCAAGCCCGCCGCGCCGGGTGCGCCGATCACGCCGGCCCCCAAGTGATCGCGCCAAAGCCATAGCGGCACGCGCGTGCCGAACGTCCCAATCGCGTCGCGCAAGCGGCGCGATTTGCATTTGCCATGTCCGATGCGCGCGGCCCAGCCGCGCCCACGGCACTTGTCCGGACGCCTGAGCGCGAGGATAGTGGGCAGTACAGAACAAGCGGGAGTGACGCTCCCTTACAAAACGACCGAGGAACGCCGACCATGTCTCCACGCATCGTACTCGTGCCGCCTTCCGAGAAAACCGGCCAGCTCGCGCGCGAGCTCGCGCCCTCCGGATTCGAGTTGATCCTGGCGCCCGATAGCGGGCCAGAGTTGACCAACGCCGTCGCCACCGCCGAGTACATGGTCTGCTATCCGAACGTGAAGATGCCGCCGTCGTTCTATCGCGGCGCGCCCAACCTGCGGCTCGTCCAGCTTCTCAGCGCCGGCTACGACGCGGTCGACATCGAGGCCGCGCGCGCGGTCGGCGTCCCGGTCTGCAACAACGGCGGCGCCAACGCGATCTCGGTTGCCGAACACGCGATCATGCTGATGATGACCGTCTCGCGGCGCGTGATCTGGCAGCACCAGAGCGTCCGCGCCGGGCGCTGGCGCGGCAATAGCGGTGCGCCGACCATGTACGAGCTCTACGACAAGACGCTCGGCATCGTCGGCCTCGGCACCATCGGCAAGAAAGTCGCGCGTCTCGCCCGCGCGTTCGGCATGAAGATCGTCTACTTCGACATCAAGCGGCTGACCGAGGACGAGGAGGACGCGATCGGCGTCAAGTTCCGGCTGTTGAAGGAACTGCTGCGCGTCAGCGATTTCGTCTCGCTCAACGTACCGCTCAACGCCTCGACGCGGCATCTGATCGGCGCCGGGGAACTCGCGCTGATGAAGCCGTCCGCGATCCTGGTCAACACGAGCCGCGGACCCGTCATCGACGAGATCGCACTGACGCGCACGCTGAGTGAAGGCAAGATCTTCGGCGCCGGGCTCGACGTGTTCGACCAGGAGCCGCCGCCCGCCGACAATCCCCTCCTCCAGCTCGATAATGTGGTGCTGACAGCCCATTTCGCCGGGCCGACGTCCGACAACCACATCGCCCGCTTCCGCAATGCCTTCGACAACATCCAGCGTGTCGCGCGTGGCGAGCCGGCGCTGTGGGTGGTGCCGGAGCTGCGATAGCGGGACCTCGTCAGCCCCGGCCCGGCCTGTCTGCGCGCATCAATGCGGCGCCCGCCGACAAGCTGCCGAACGTCACCATGAAGCCGTCGAGCAGGAGAAGTCCGGGGATCCACGGGTTGCTCGTCGAAGCGATCAGCCGTCCCACGCCGAGCGTGTCTGTCGCAATGATGGCGCCAGCACAGGCTGCGCCTGCAACCGCCCCAATGGCCGCGTGCAGAAGGATGAAGCGCACGAGCGGCGGCGCGCCGTCGAGGCCCAGCCAATGCATCATGATACCCGCCTCCTTCGCCAGCGGATCAGCCAACACCTTGAGGCGCATAATAAACGCTTGGCACAGCTTGTTTTTATGCGACGCATCGGCACAGTCTGCGGATACGCAGGCTGAGGGCGCGGCGGATGTTCTTGAGAACGGCTCGAAGTTTTGTGCCTCCGCCTGAATTTTGACGTTTCCAAGGTGGACTAGGTCAGCTATGCTGTCCTTTGTGTGGACCTGCTGCCCAGTCGGCCCGGCGCGCGCCTTCAATACGGTGTGCCATCAAAGGGGGGCGCAGTTCGCCATCGTGGGGCAGGCTTCAAGTCGTCGATCATGACCCTGAGCCCGCTGCGCGCATATCCGAACCGGAGATATGCGGCGGCTTGGCAGGGCGACGATCCAGCGCCTGAATCACCCACTTGAAACGCAGGATGGCCCTCTTTGGCCCCTCGGCGCCTTTTGGCGTGCCTGCGATTTGACAGAGAGGCGCGCGAAACCCGGAAAAATGGGGCGGCGCGTCATCAGGCACACGGCATTCGTACGATTCGGGGATGAACCGACATGGCACACGCGACTCCCAACGACAGCGCTGCGCAGTCCGGGATTGATGAAGCCACCAAGGAATGGGCAAACCCCCGCGCCCAGGGCCTGTTCGATCCTAAACGAGAATTCGACGCTTGCGGTGTCGGCTTCATTTGCGACCTGAAGAACCGGGCGAGTCATTCGATCGTCCAGGACGCGCTGTACATCCTCGAGAACCTCGAGCATCGCGGTGCTGAGGGCGCAGAAGCCGGCGCAGGTGATGGCGCAGGCATTCTGATCCAGATCCCGCACGACTTCTTCAAGGACGAGTGCGCGAAGCTCGGATTCGCCCTGCCCGCCCCCGGCCAGTACGGCGTCGGCCATATGTTCATGCCGCAGGACGACCGCCTGCGCGCGCACTGCGAGAAGATCTGGATGCGGCTCATCCGCGAGGAGGGCCTCGAATTCCTCGGCTGGCGCACCGCGCCGGTCGACAACTCGCGTCTGCCGCCGCTTGTTCGCGCGGCCGAGCCGGTGCATCGCCAGCTCTTCATCGGCCGTCCCAAGGGCATGACCGACCAGGCCGAATTCGAGCGCAAGCTCTACCTGATCCGCAAGGTCGTCTCGAACGCGCTGTTCAAGTCTTTCAAGGAGCGCGACGTCGGTCACTACACGGTGAGCCTGTCGAGCCGCACCCTCGTCTACAAGGGCATGTTCGTGTCGTGGCAGGTGAAGGCCTACTACAACGACCTGTCCGACCCGCGCGTGGTGTCTTCGCTGGCGCTCGTCCACCAGCGCTTCTCGACCAACACGTTCCCGTCGTG
>CAZKZT010000323.1:1461-4403 GCA_964557265.1 uncultured Hyphomicrobium sp. | reverse complement strand
TTTTCGCAGCTGCGGAAATGATGCGGTTTGAAATGCGCGCTGGTGCGAAACATGCATGTGTCAGAGGGAGAAGTCCTGGCGGCGGACTAATGGACATGCCATTAAGATGCTGTTGAAGATGTCCAGACTGCTGATCCTGGAGCCCCTGATGCGCTTGTTTGCCGCCACATTGGCGACAGAGACTAATACTTTCTCACCCCTGCCGACCAGTCTTGCCTCGTACCAGGAGTCGGTCTTCCTGCGCCCTGGCGAGCACCCCACAGATGCTCCGAGAATGTGCACGGCGCCGCTTTTTGTGGCTCGGAGAAGGGCTTCCGCTGACGGCTTCACGCTGATAGAGGGAAGCTGCTTTGCAGCGAGCCCCGCCGGCACGACCAATCGACAGGACTACGAGATGATGCGCGACGAGATTCTCGCGCAATTGAAAGCAGCGTTACCGCTCGATGGCGTCTTGCTTGGCCTGCACGGCGCGATGGTTGCCCACGGCTACGATGACGTGGAAGGCGACATCATCGAGCGCACGCGCGAGATCGTCGGCTCGAAGTGCGTGATCGGCGTCGAACTCGATCCGCACTGTCATCTCACGCTCAAGCGCGTGTCGCTCGCCGATATCATCATCCTCTACAAGGAATTCCCGCACACCGATGTCGTCGATCGCGCCGAAGAGCTGCTCGATCTGACGCTTGCGACAATTCGCGGCGAGATCAAACCCGTGATGTCGCTCTACGACTGCAGGCAGATTTCGAGCTATCCGACGACGCTCCCCCTCATGCGGGCCTTCGTGGATAAGATGAAGGGGCTGGAAGGGAAGGATGGCGTGCTTTCGGTCTCTGCGGCGCATTGCTTTCCCTACGGCGATGTGCCCGAGCTCTCCGGCCGCATACTTGTGGTCACCAACGGCGACAAGGCCAAGGCGGATGCGCTTGCGACCGCGCTCGGCACCGAGTTCGTGAGCATGCGCGGCAAGACCCCGCCCGAATTTTTTGATGTCGCTAGCGGTGTCGGAACGGCGATTGCGGCGAATGAAGGTCCGATCGTGGTGGCCGAGCCGAGCGATAACGCGGGCGGCGGCGCCCCCTCCGACAACACGTCGATCCTGCGTGAATTGATCGCGCGCAATGCGCAGAACGCCGCCCTTGGGCCGATTTGGGATCCGGTTGCGGTGCGTTTGTGCTTTGACGCGGGGCTCGGCGCTCAGTTTCCGCTGCGCTTCGGTGGCAAGACGGGCCCCCAGTCCGGCACGCCCGTCGATGCGATGGTCGAGGTCATCGGTCTCGTGCGCGATGCGCGGCAGTCATTCGGCCCGACGAGTGTGGCGGTCGGTGACTGCGCTGGCGTGCGTATTGGCGGTGTCGAGGTCGTGCTGATTACGAAGCGGACGCAGGCTTTCGTGCCGCAGCTCTTTACCAATGTCGGCATTGATCCGCTGACGAAGAGCGTCGTGGTGGTCAAATCGACGAACCACTTCATGGCCGGCTTCGGGCCGATCGCCAAGCGCGTGCTCTATATCAACAGCGACGCACCGCTTAGCCGAGACTATCGCCGGGTCGACTACCGCAAGGTGCAACGACCGATCTGGCCCCTCGACCAGGAGACCAGCCCCGGGCTGATCTTCTGACACGCCTACGCGCTCACTTAGGAGGTAACATGCGCACTATGAAGAAGGCATTGCGACTATGTCTTTCCGCACTGGCGGTGACGCTGGCGGCGGCGCCGGCGCTGGCGCAACAACCGAAGGTGCTGCGTGTCACCATGCACGCCGACGTCCGCACGCTGGATCCGTTCTGGACCACCCAGACGATCGCGGGCATCCACGGCATGATGGTCTACGACACGCTCTTCTCGCTCGATGGCAACCTCAATCCGCAGCCGCAGATGGTCGACAAGTGGACAGTGAGCGATGACCGCAAGGTCTACACGTTCACGCTGCGCGACGGCCTGACGTTCCATGATGGTTCGGCGGTGACGAGCAAAGATGTCGTCGCGTCGATGAAGCGCTGGGGCCAGCGTGACGGCGCCGGCAAGCAGCTCATGGGCTACACGGAATCGCTGACAGCGAAGGACGACAAGACCTTCGTGTGGAGCCTCAAGGAGCCCTACGGCCTCGTCGTCGACACGCTGGCGAAGTCGGGCACCAGCATTCCGTTCGTGATGCGCGAGAAAGAGGCCCTGGTTGATCCCTTCCAGCAGGTCCAGGAAGTGATCGGCTCCGGCCCGTTCACCTTCAAGCGTGACGAGTGGGTGCCGGGCAGCAAGACTGTCTACGAGAAGTTCAAAGGCTATGTGCCGCGCAAGGAGCCGGCTTCTGGCCATGCGGGCGGCAAGGTCGTGAAGGTCGATCGCGTCGAGTTCACGTGGCTCTCCGATCCGCAGACCGCGCAGGCTGCTCTGGTGGCGGGCGAGATCGACTACCTCGAGAATCCGCAGCCCGACTTCCTGCCGATGCTCGAGTCCGATCCCAACATCAAGCTCGAGGTCCATCCCGCGGCGGGCACGATGGGCATCATTCAGCTCAACCACCTTCATCCGCCCTTCAACAATGTGAAGGCGCGGCAGGCGATGTACTACATCATCAACAACGCCGATTATCTGAACACGATCGCTGCCGATCCCAAGCTGCAGACAGTCTGCTTCTCGTATTTCGGCTGCGGCGTTGCCATGGAGACGGATGCAGGCAGCGAGCCCTACAAGAGCGCGAAGGACTACAAGAAGGCCGCCGCGCTCCTCAAGGAAGCAGGCTACAACGGTGAGCCGATCACCATTCTGAATGCGACGGACCATCAGTACATCAGTCCAGCCAACCTCGTGATGATCCAGCAGATGCGGAAAGCTGGTCTGAACCTCGATGTCCAGTCGATGGACTGGGGTACCGTGGTCTCGCGTCGTTCCAAGAAGGAGCTGCCGAAGGACGGTGGCTGGAACATCTTCATCACGGGTACGAC
>CAZKZT010000323.1:0-1361 GCA_964557265.1 uncultured Hyphomicrobium sp. | reverse complement strand
TGCTGCTTCACCTGACGCCGGGTGATCCCGCAGCCGTGATCGCCGGTGACGAAGCATCGCCCGCCGAAATCGAAGGTATCCGCCGCAAGCTCGGTCTCGACCGGCCATTGTGGGAGCAATTCGGTGTCTACGTCGGGAACCTGTTGCGCGGTGACCTCGGCACGTCGATTTTCTCCAACATGCCAGTGCTGTCGCTGGTGCAGCAGCGCCTCGAGCCGTCCGTCGTGCTCGCTCTCGCGACCCTCACCGTCGCCGTTCTGTTCGCGATCCCCATGGGCGTCGTCGCGGCATGGAAAGCTGGCAGCGGTGTCGATCGCGTCGTCATGGGCTTTTCCGTTCTCGGCTTCGCCGTCCCTGTGTTTCTTGTCGGCTATCTGCTGATCTACGTCTTCGCCATTCAATTGCGGTGGCTCCCAGTGCAGGGCTACCGACCTCTGGCCAACGGCGTCCTCGACACCATGCGCTCCATCGCGTTGCCGGCGTTTGCGCTTGGCACGACGTACATGGCGCTGATTGCGCGCATCACGCGCGCCAGCATGCTGGAGGTGCTGTCGGAGGACTACATCCGTACGGCCAAGGCCAAAGGCCTCGCCACGCCGTCGGTTCTCCTGCGGCACGCGCTCAAGAATGCCGCGGTTCCGATCGTCACGGTCATCGGCATCGGTTTCGCGCTGCTCATCTCCGGCGTCGTCATCACCGAGACGGTCTTCAACATTCCCGGCCTGGGCCGATTGACGGTCGACGCGATCATGAAGCGCGACTATCCCATTATCCAGGGTCTCATCATTCTGTTTGCGGGCGTGAAGGTGCTGATCAATCTGCTGATCGACATCAGCTACACCTTCTTCGATCCACGTATCCGGCAGTAGGACCGCATCCATGGCTACCACCACTGCCGAGCCAACTGCCGGCACGGGCGTATCCCCGCTCAAGGGCGCGCTCATTTCGCTCATCCGCAACAAGACGGTCGTCTTCGGTTTGCTGATCCTGCTCGCGCTGATCCTCATCGCGATCTTCGCGCCTTTGCTCGCGGGGGATCCATTGCAGTTCGAGCCGACCAACCGGCTCAAGCGGCCCTCCGAGGCGAACTGGTTCGGCACCGATCAGTTCGGCCGCGACGTCTATAGCCGCGTCGTCTACGGCACGCGCATTTCGTTGGTCATCGGCCTGTCGGTCGCCGTGCTCGCGACGATCATCGGTCTCACCGTCGGCGTGTTGTGCGGCTTCTACAAGACCATCGACACCATCCTGATGCGTTTCATGGATGGCATGATGGCTATTCCCGCCATCCTGCTCGCGATCGCCCTGATCACGCTGATGAAGGCCAGTCTTTTCATTGTCGTGATCGCGATCTCGATTCC
>CAZKZT010000322.1:0-4404 GCA_964557265.1 uncultured Hyphomicrobium sp. | reverse complement strand
CGAGTTCGCCTACGACTGCACGATCGCAATCACCAACGCCCGGACGGGCGCCCCCGTCGATGGCGCGAAGGTTGTACTTGGCGCCGATATGCCGTCGATGCCGATGGTCCACAACGTCCCGCCGCATGAATTCAAACCGACGGGCAAGCCTGGGCAGTACGCCGCGCGGGTCCAGCTCGATATGCATGGCGCGTGGGCGATCAAGCTGCGCATCACCGGGCCTTTGCGCGACGAGGTCGTCGAGGTCTACGAGTTCGGCGAGAAGGACGCGGCTCCCCGCGGCCGCGCGACTGCGGCACCGCCTGGGCGCGCCAAGCCCAGCGGGCACAAGCACTGATCGTCCGGTTCCCGTCCTGCTAATTCGCTATCGCGCCGCAACTCGTGGGTGCGGAATTTCCGACCGAGTGCTATCAAGCCACTCAAGGACAAGACGCCGAGGGAGCGGCGCGCCGCTGGTTCGGCGGCCGGCGGTCATGCGACGCCCGCGACGGGAAACGATTGAGAGAAGCGCAGGCAAGACGTGTCGATACCTAATCTGATCACGATCGGGCGGGTCATCATGATCCCGATCATCTTCTGGCTACTGGTGAGCGGACAGACGCGCGGCGCGTTCTTCCTGTTCGTCCTGGCGGGCGTCACCGACGCTGTCGACGGCTGGATGGCCAAACGCTGGGACATGAAGACCGAGCTTGGCGCCTATCTCGATCCGATGGCCGACAAGCTGCTGATCGTATCGATCTATGTCGCGCTCGGTGTCGCCGCGCAGCTTCCCTCGTGGCTGGTGATTGCCGTTGTCTCGCGCGACATCCTGATCGTGCTCGGAGTACTGTTGGCGTGGATCATCGGCCAGCCGGTTACGATCCAGCCGCACGCCGTCAGCAAAGCCAACACAGCGAGCCAGTTGGTGCTGGCGGCATTGGTGCTCGCCGATGAGGGGTTCAGCCTCGATCTCGATGGGGTGCGGTGGGCACTGATCTGGATCACGGCCGTCCTGACGGCGTCATCGCTTGCGGTCTACGTCAAGGCCTGGGTCGCGCATATCGCCGGCGGCGATCGCTGAGCAGGGACCGGCGGCGATCGCGGGCTTGATGTCGACGGTCCGGCATCACGCATTGGAGGGACGACCGCGTGTCGAATGACGACAACTCCGTGCTCCGTGCCGACCGGCAGGCCGCCTTCTGGTTGGTCGCGGCGGCGGCGCTGCTGGTCCTGTTGTGGATGCTGGGCGACGTCCTGCTCCCCTTCGTGATCGGCGCCGCGATTGCCTACTTCCTGAATCCATTGGCCGACCGCTTCACGCGCGCCGGCATCGGACGCACACCGGCGGCAGCTCTCATCATCCTGCTCTCGGCGTTGATCCTGCTGGCTGCCATCATCCTGATCGGCCCGCTCGTGTTCGATCAGCTCCGCCAACTCGCCGAGACGCTCCCCGAGGACTTGCGCCGCCTGCACGTCGTCGTCGAGGCGTGGGCGAAAGGCTGGCTCGGCGAGCGTTACGAGGGTATCGCCGCGAGCTTCGAGCGCGGTCTTGCCGACGCCTCCGAAAACTGGTCCGGATCGATGAAATGGGCGCTCGAGCAGGTCTGGAGCCGTGGCCTCGCGATCGTCAATCTGCTCTCGCTGCTGCTGATCACGCCGGTCGTCGCATTCTACCTGCTTGCTGATTGGCCGAGCGTGGTCGCGCGTATCGACGCCTCACTTCCGCGCGACCACGCCTCGACGATCCGGCGCCTCGCAGGCGAGATCAATGGCGCCGTGTCGGCGTTCGTGCGTGGTCAGGGCACGATCTGTCTGATTCTCGCGGCTGTCTACGCGATCGGGCTCACGCTCATCGGTGTCCGCTACGGGTTGCTGATCGGATTGACCGCCGGGTTGTTGAGTTTCGTGCCGTTCGTCGGCGCGGCCGTGGGTCTCGGCATATCGGCGATCGTTGCCGCCGCTCAGGGCTGGCCCGATCTGACGCTGCTGATCAAGGTCGTGGTGCTGTTCGCCGCCGCAGGTGCGCTTGATACGGCGTTCCTGTCGCCGAAGATCGTCGGCCCGCGGGTGGGGCTGCATCCCGTTTGGCTGATATTCTCCGTGCTCGCGTTCGGCGCGCTGCTCGGTTTCGCGGGTGTGCTGGTCGCGGTGCCGGTCGCCGCCGCAATCGCGGTGCTGGTCCGCTTTGCGGTCGGCGTTTACCTCGATAGCGCCATTTATCGCGGCCAAGGTGCGCCACTCGATGAATCCACAGCGCCTCCCGCGGCGCCAGCACCGACCGCCAATGAGATCATGCCGCAAGGGACTTCTTCATGAGTAGCGAGCCGAACCAGTTCGTGTTCGACTGGGGCGCGCGGGCGGCGCTCGGCGCCGAGGACTTTCTCATCGGGCCGTCCAACGAAGCCGCTGTGGCCCTGATCGACCGCTGGCCGGACTGGCCGATGTCGTCGGCGATCGTGGTCGGACCGCCGCAGTCCGGCAAGAGCCACCTCGCACATGTGTGGCAGCTCCGCTCGGGGGCAACGAGGCTCCAGGCGGCGGAGCTGACCGAGGAGAGATTACCCGAACTCATCCAGAAGCCGGCGCTGGTGGTAGAGGACATCGACCGCGGCATAGAAAGCGAGACGGCGCTGTTCCATCTGCTCAATCTCGCACGCTTCGAGCAACGCCCGTCCCTGCTGCTGACCTCGCGCGCGCCGGCGGGCGAGCTGACCATCGCGCTTCTCGACCTGCGCTCGCGCCTGCGGGCCCTTGCCGTGACCGCCATCGGCACACCCGACGAAACGCTGCTGACCGCGGTGCTCGTCAAACTGCTGGCCGACCGCCAGATCGCGGTCGCGCCGCCTATCGTCCACTACATGGCGCGCGAGGTGGATCGCTCGATTGCCGCCATCGTCCGGCTGGTCGAGGAAATCGACCGCTTGTCGCTGGCGACCCGCCGCCCGATCACGCGGGCGCTGGCCGGCGAGGTCCTGCTGCACCTGCGTGACGGAATTTCCGGCCAGAGTTGATTATTGAACAACGGTCAAGCGTTCCGTCATTTGAATGTTGTGAAGCAATGGCAGGTATAGTCTCCCCGTGCTGGGCTGTCCGTGCACGGCGTGTGCCCCCCGGGAGAGAACAGTGTCGAAAAACAAGGTACGCACGCGATCGAAGAGCGAATCGAGCGGTCTCGCGGAGCCGACCAGAACCTCGGAAGTTCCGGCCGAGGCACCGCAGGGCCCCGCGCGGTACTACAATCGCGAACTGTCGTGGTTGCAGTTCAACACGCGCGTGCTCGGAGAGGCCTTCAACCGGCGCCATCCGGTGCTCGAGCGGCTGCGCTTCCTGTCGATCTCGGCCTCGAACCTCGACGAGTTCTACATGGTCCGCGTCGCCGGCCTGCATGGGCAGGTCAAGGCGAAGGTGACGAACCTCAGCAACGACGGCCAGACGCCCGCCCAGCAGCTCGACGCGATCAACAAATTCGTCGCCGGCCTGTCAGCGCAGCAGCAGACCTGCTGGAACGAGTTGAGCCGCGACATGGCGGAAGCCGGCCTCGCAATCGTCTCGCCGGACCAGCTCACGCCGGCCGAGCAGGAGTGGCTCGAGAAATATTTCCTCACGCATCTGTTCCAGGTGCTGACGCCGATCGCGGTCGATCCGGCACATCCGTTCCCGTTCATCCCGAACAAGGGCTTCACGGTCGGTCTCGAGCTGACCAAGAAGAAGGGCGGCGAGACGATGCACGCCCTGATGCCGATTCCAGTGCCGATCGACCGCTTCCTTCGCTTGCCGGCGGGAGAAAATGGCGCGATCCGCTTCATGCGGATCGAGAAGCTGATCGGTCACTTCGTTTCGCAGCTCTTTCCCGGTTACACCGTCAAGCAGCAGGGCGCCTTCCGCATCCTGCGCGACAGCGACATCGAGGTCGAGGAAGAGGCGGAGGATCTTGTCCGCTTCTATGAGAGCGCGTTGAAACGCCGCCGCCGCGGCTCCGTGATCCGGCTCGAGATCGTCGCATCGATGCCGCCGGAGTTGCGCGCGTTCGTCGTTGAGCAGCTCAAGGTCAGCGAAGCCGATATCTACGTCCAGGAAGGCCTCCTCGGGCTCGCCGACACGTCACAGCTCATCGTCGACGATCGGCCTGACCTCGTCTTCAAGCCCTTCAACATCCGCTTTCCCGAGCGCATCCGCGAATACAACGGCGACTGCTTCGCCGCGATCAAATCCAAGGACATCGTCGTCCATCACCCCTACGAGGCGTTCGACGTCGTCGTGCAGTTCCTCCGTCAAGCAGGCGCCGATCCGGACGTGCTGGCGATCAAGTGGACACTCTATCGCACCTCGAAGGACAGTCCCATCGTGCGCGCGCTCAAGGAAGCGGCGGAGATGGGCAAGTCGGTGACCGCCTCGTCGAAGCGCGCCTTCAGCTCGACCACGGCG
>CAZKZT010000321.1:0-4417 GCA_964557265.1 uncultured Hyphomicrobium sp. | reverse complement strand
CGATCGACAGGCGGTGCGTCCATCATTCAGCAGCGGCTGCCGTGTTGACGGCGGGCGCCACGTCCTTGCGCGGCTTGAGCTGTGAGGCGAGCCACGTGCCGTAATCGACCGAGCGGTCGACGACGAGTGCGCGCTGCCGGTCGAGCGTCACCATGTGATAGCTGTCGTCGAGCACCACGACATCGACGAGGCCGCCGAGCTTGCGCTGGAGCTGCATCGTGTTCGAGATGTCCGACTGGTCGTCGTTGCGCGGGTGGAAGACCATCGTCGGTTGGCGCACTTCGCCGAGCTTGTTGACGACGGTATTGCGCAGGGCCTTGAACTCCCACAGCACGCCGCCGCGACGGCCGAAGATGTCCTTCAGCGGCCGACCTTCGCTCTGCAGCGAGTCGAGGACGAAGCGGCGGATCCGCTCGTCTTTGATGCCGTAGGGCGCGACCTCGCTGAAGTTCAGGAGGTTGGCGAACCACTTGTGGCGCACCAGCTTGAACAGGTGGAAGGTCTTCGGAATCGCCCAGCCGTTGGGCCACAGCGTCGGAGAGAACAGCAGCGTCGCATGAACCTGCTTGGGGCGCTGCGCTGCAAGGTGCAGCGCCAGCAGCGCGCCCGAGGACAGCCCGCCGACGACGACCATGTCGCAGCGCTGGCTCAGCTCGTCATGCGCCGCGCAGACCGTCTCGTACCAGTCCTGCCAGCTCGTCGCGCTGAGCTCGGCCTCGGTGCCGCCATGTCCCTCGAGGAGCGGGCAGTAGACCGTGAAGCCGGCGCGCGTCAGGCCCTGCGCGACGAAGCGCAGCTCGACCGGCGTGCCGCCGAGGCCGTGAATCAGCAGGAAGCCAACGCGGCCATTCTCGCCAAAGCCCGGCTGGTCGTAGACGAACCGCTCGGCGATGACCATTTTGTTGCTGTTATCCGACGTCTGCATGAGAGGGCTCATGTCCTTTCTTATTCAATACTATGCCGCCTCGGCGGCGATGGCCACCCGGCCATCACCAGCACGACGCCTGGCAGCGATGCCGGCGAGCTGCCAGCCGTCGCTCAGAAGTCCGCGAATGAAGTCGCCCCTCTCGGGGCCAGGATGGGCGGGTAGACGATCGGCATCGATCTTGACGCGCAGCTCTCGCGCGACATCGCATGCGATGGTCGCGGCAGGCAGCGGAATCAACGACGACGCCAGAGGCATACTCAACTCAACCCAGGTTCCAGTCCCCCCGAACCGAGGGGCGCGCGAGGCGCCCGCCGGCCCTGGAAACCGTTAGTTTCGTGTAACGCGTGTCATGACGGCATCGAGCAGCCGGATGGCCAGATCGATCTCGTCCTTGGAGATGTGGAGGCTGGGTGCAAGCGTGATCACGTTCTTGTACCAGCCACCGATATCGAGAACGAGGCCATATTTGCGGCCATCGATCTCTAGGTCGCCCTTGAGCCCCTCGTCGACCATGAGGTCGACCAGACGCTTCGACGGCGTGAAACTGTCATGCGGTTCGCAGATTTCGGCGCGCAGCGCGAGGCCAAGCCCGTCGACATCGCCGATGATCTTGTGACGCTTCTGGAGATCCCTGAGACCCTCCAGGAAGTAGGCGCCCTTTTCGGCGACCATGGTCTCGTAATCGGTCTCGGTCAGCATATTCATGACCTCGAGCGCCACCGCCGTCCCCATCGGGTTGGCATTGAACGTCGAGTGGGTCGAGCCTGGCGGGAAGATCGTCGGGTTGATCAGCTCTTCCCGTGCCCACACCCCCGCGAGCGGATTGAGGCCGTTGGTGATCGCCTTGCCGAAGACGACGATGTCAGGCTTCACGCCGAAGTGTTCGATCGACCACAGCTTGCCGGTTCGATAGATGCCCATCTGGATCTCGTCGGCGACCAGCAGGATGCCATGGTCGTCGAGAACCTTTTTGAGGCCCTTGAAGAAGTTCGGCGGTGGAATGACGTAGCCACCGGTGCCCTGGATCGGCTCGACGTAGAAGGCCGCATACTCGGCCTCGCCGACCTTCGGATCCCAGATGCCGTTATACTCGCTCTCGAACAGGCGCGCGAAATTCTTCACGCAGATCTCGCCGTACTCCTCCTTCGTCATGCCCTTGGGGCCGCGGAAGTGGTACGGAAACGGGATGAACTGCGCGCGCTCGCCGAAGTGACCGTAGCGGCGGCGATAGCGGTAGGATGAGGTGATGGCGGACGCGGCGAGCGTGCGGCCATGATATCCGCCCTCGAACGCGAACATCAGGCTCTTGCCCTGCTTGAAATTGCGCACCAGTTTCAGGCTGTCTTCGACGGCCTGCGCGCCGCCCACATTGAAATGGACACGGCCTTTGGTGCCGAACTTCTTCTCGGCATCCCGCGCGATGATCGCGGCAAGCTCGATCTTCTCGCGATGAAGGTATTGCGAGGCAACCTGCGGAAGGCGTTCGAGCTGGCGGTGTGCGGCATCATTCAAACGCGGATTGCGGTAGCCGAAATTGACGGCCGAATACCACATCTGAAGATCGAGATATTCGCGGTCCTGCTCGTCATACATGAACGAGCCGTCGCAGCGATCGAATATCTTCGGCGGATTGGTGTAATGGACCGTATCACCGTGCGAGCAATAGATGTTCTCGAGCTTGAGAAGCTCTGCTTCACTCAACCTCGGTTGAGCGGAAGATCTGGAAGGGGCCAGAGAGAGATCTTGCATCATCAAATCCGGTGCTTTTGTCCGCTGGCAGGTTGAACAGAAGTACGTTGAACTTGATCCGAGAGTGATTGTTCGGCGCTCACGAGACAAGCGTTGGCGGCGGAGTATAGTTAACCGCTTTCAAGCGTCCTTTTAGGCAACTGCGAGCGACCGGTGCCCCTCTAGCGTATCCAGGTTCTCAAACACTGAATTCGCAAACGTCTTGGTCCGTTCCAGCACGATATCCCGCTGATGGTCGAGCGTGATGATGTGATAGCTGTCATCGAGCACGACGGTGGTCGTGGGACCGCCCAGATTCTTTTCGAGATACAAGGCGTTGCGCAGGCTCGCCCGGTCGTCGTCACGCGGATGAATGATCAGGGTCGGCTGATTGATCATCGATACCTTGCGGCGCACTTCTTTGACCAGCCAACGCAATTCGAGCATCGGCCCGCCGGGAATGCTGAAGAAGCCAGCTTTGGACGGATCGCCGCTGTGCAGGGATTCGATGATGATGGATCTCAGCCGCGTGTCCTTGATGCCGTAGGGTGCGCATTCGGAGAATTGAATGCGATTGGCGACCGATTTCTGAAATACGGTGTCGAAGAAACGCGCGTACCACGGCACCGCCCAGCCATCGAGCCAGAGCGTCGGCGAATAGAGAACAACGCCATCGACGGTCTTCGGGTGCTGGGATGCCGTATAGAGCGACAGCACGGCGCCCATGGACAGGCCGCCGACGATGATCCTGTCGCAATGCTGCTTCAGCTCATCGAGCGCCTTGTCGACGGTCCCGTACCAGTCCTGCCAATGACTATCGCGGAGATCTTCGATGGTGCCGCAATGCCCGGCCAGCTGGGGGCATGAAACCGTGTGACCCGCGCGCGCCAAGCCGTTGGCGATATAGCGCAGTTCAACCGGTGTGCCGCTAAGGCCATGGATCAGCAGGAACCCCGTCCCGCCGCCATGGTGAAACACGCCTCGATCATTGCTCATGAACACACACCATTCTTCTTATTGCCCCCCGCCCCCGCGGTGGCCGGTTCTAGCGGCCTTGGATCTGGGAAAGATGAGAGGTCGTTTCGCTACGCTTTGGCGCCGGACTGGTCAGCCACGATCCGAGCTTTTCCGTGACCTCGTGAAAGTTGTCGAACGGATAGTGGACCAATGAGGATGTGCGGCAGAGCTCGAGAAGCGATGCCTTCGCGAACACGAGGTCGGCACGTTTGGATACGCAGAAATCCGATCGTCCATCGCCGACCACGATCTTCATGGTCGTCGGCATGTTCTCGGTCGACGCACACTTGCAGTTGCCCGACAACGAGACGCACGAATGGCGCGCGTTCGGAAAGCTTATCCGCCAGCGCTTGTCTCCGACGTACTCGAGATGATTGGCCTTGAAAGGCAAATCAACCCCGGCATTCCGAAGCACGTTTTCGATGACGAAATCGAAGCCATCGGAAACAACGGTGACGTCAATGCCCGCCTTTGCGCACTCTTTGACGAAACGGGGGAAGCCCGAATCGACAGTGAGTCCCGCAATTGCAGAAAGCACCGCATCAGGCTCCGCGCGAATGAGCGCGACCTGTCGGGTGAGGCATTCCCGCGAGCCGATTTGGCCAGCCTGCCATTCCGCTTCGACGTTCCGCCAAGACGGATCGGCAAAGCGATCAAACAGGAAGTCCGTGGCGTCATGCGGGACGATTGTCCCGTCGAAATCCACGAACGCGTGACACTTCAAACGCGTACTCGACACTTTGT
>CAZKZT010000320.1:0-4443 GCA_964557265.1 uncultured Hyphomicrobium sp. | reverse complement strand
CTACGCCTCCACCTCTCCAGCCAGATACTCGATCGCCGCCTGAACGCCACCCGAACCGTGCGGAATCTTGAGCGCCTTCAGCGCCATCTCGACCGCCGAGAGCGTGCCCAGCACCATCGGTGCATTGGTGTGGCCCATGTGGGCAATGCGGAACGCCTTGCCGGTCAGATCACCGATGCCGACACCGAGCACAACGCCGCATTTCTCACGGCAGTAATCGAGAATGAGTTGCGGATTGATGCCATTCGTCAGCACGTTGGTCACCGAGTCCGCCCGCTGCGCCGGATCGATGATGTTGAAGGCGAGCACCTGCCCTTCCGACCACTTGGCGACGGCACGACGTGTCGCCTCGGCGAGCAGCGCATGACGGCGGAAGGCATTCTCCATGCCCTCGGCGAACAGCAGATCAAGCGCCTTGCGCAGCGCGAACACCGTATGCTCGGGCGGCGTGCCGCAGTACATCTGATAGTGCTCGGGCCCGTCGCGGAACGTCCAGTCCCAGTACATGGTGCGCATGTTGGCGGTCTTGTGCACTTCGAGCGCGCGCGCGTTGGCGGCAACGAGCGCGAGACCCGGCGGCGTCATCAACCCCTTCTGCGAACCGGCCATGGTGACGTCGATGCCCCATGCATCCATCTCGTAGGGCATGCAGCCCAGCGAGGCGACGGTATCCACCATCAGCAACGCCGGATGGCCCGCGGCGTCGATCGCCTTGCGGATCGCGGGCAGGTCGTTGACGACCGCGCTGGCCGTATCGATCTGGACGACAAAGATCGCCTTGATGGTGTGCTTGGTATCCGCCTTGAGACGCGCCTCGACCGCGGCCGGATCGACGGCCTTGCGGCCATCCTGCGCCAGAACCTCGATCTCGGCGCCCATCAGCTTCGCCATCTCGCCCCAGCCGACCGCGAAGCGGCCGCTCTGCAGGACCAGCACGTGGTC
Organism: uncultured Hyphomicrobium sp.; assembly: GCA_964557265.1. Classification (GTDB taxonomy): domain Bacteria; phylum Pseudomonadota; class Alphaproteobacteria; order Rhizobiales; family Hyphomicrobiaceae. Next base: position 3,501 of record CAZKZT010000320.1, on the reverse strand, counting down.
GCCGCGCGACAGAACGTTGCTGAAGGCGGCTTCCCAACCGCCATGGCCGTTGGCCGCGTAGATGTAGCAATGGCCCGAGGTCTTGAAGAGCTTGGGAAGATCCTTCGCCAGGCTCTTGCTGATCTCCACCATGCTGCCCGAATAGAGGTCGATCGCGGGCCGGTTCATGGCCTGCAGGACTTCGTCGGGAATATTGGTCGGGCCGGGAATGGACAGGAATTGGCGGCCGTTGCTCACGGTCATCGGGACGTCCTCGCTATCTGAGGTTTGGCGCGAGGCTTAGCACGACCGCCGGCCGCCCCCAAGCGCGACAAACCGTCAGCGGGCCGCTCCCCTGACAACGGCTGGCAGCAGCGTCAGACCAGCATCCGCACCGGATCCTCGATCAGGCCTCGGAAGGCGTTCAGCAGTTCCGCGCCGAGAGCGCCATCGACGACGCGATGGTCGCAAGACAGCGTGCAGCTCATGATCGTCGCAATCTCGATCCGATCACCGTTCACAACCGGCTTCTTCTCGCCGGCGCCAACCGCAAGGATGGTCGCGTGCGGCGGGTTGATGACCGCATCGAAGCTGGTGATGCCGAACATACCGAGGTTCGAGATCGACGTGGTGCCGCCCTGATACTCGTGCGGGGCGAGGCGACGCTTGCGGGCACGGCTCGCGAGGTCCTTCATTTCGTTCGAGATCTCGCCGAGCGTCTTCAGCTCCGCGTGACGGATGACCGGCGTGAAGAGGCCGCCTTCGACCGCAACGGCGACGCCGACGTCCGAATGCCGATGGCGCAGCATACCCTCACCCGTCCACGTCGCGTTGGCCCCCGGCACTTGCTGCAAGGCGAGCGCGAGCGCCTTGATGACGAAGTCGTTGACCGAGAGCTTGTAGGCGCGCGGGCCTTCCTTGGGCGCGGCGGCGTTGATCCGCTCGCGCGCGGCGAGGAGCGTATCGAGACGGCAATCGATGGTCAGGTAGAAATGCGGGATCGTCTGCTTCGACTGCGTGAGGCGCTCAGCAATGACGCGGCGCATGCCATCGTGCGGCACGACCTCGTAGCTGTCCTTCTCGTAGAGCGCGAGGATCTTGTTGTCGGCCATCGGTGCCGCGATCGCGGGCGCAGCGGAAGCAGCGGGCGCGAGCGCGGTGCTCTGCGCTGGTGCTGGCTTCGCCGTTCCGCTCTTGGCGGCAGCTTCGATGTCGCGGCGAACGATACGGCCGTGCGGACCTGAGCCGGCCACGCGGCCGAGATCGAGGCCTGCTTCCTTGGCGAGGCGGCGCGCGAGCGGCGAGGCAAAGATACGCTCACCCGCGGCGTGCCCGTTGGCGGCGGCAGATGGGGCCGCGGCTGGTGCGGGTGGCGCCGCTGCGGCGGCGGGAGCGCTCTGCGGCTTGGCGGCAGGCCCGGCCGCAGGTTGCGGTGGCGCGGATGGCGCAGGCGCAGCAGCGGGCTTCGGTGCAGGCGCCGCCCCGGCTTTCTCGCCCTCGCCGAGCAGCACGGCAATCGGCGTATTGACCTTCACCTTCTCCGTCCCTTCAGCGACGAGGATGGAACCGACGATGCCCTCATCGACCGCCTCGACCTCCATCGTCGCCTTGTCGGTCTCGATCTCGGCAATGATGTCACCAGAACGCACCGTCTGGCCTTCCTTCACCAGCCACTTGGCGAGCTTGCCCTCCTCCATCGTCGGAGACAGGGCGGGCATCAGGATCTCGGTCGGCATGGTCGTTTCCTGTTCGTCGCTCGGTTGCGCGGTCACGCGCGATTGTTGATCCGGAAGGCGCGCATCACAGGCCCCCGGTCCGCATCATGAGATAGGCGTCATTCGGCGAGAAGCGCACCTCGCCGCCCACGACCTGCACCGACCGCGAGCGGTCGATCCGCATGTCGTGCTGCGTATGATGGACGTGAACACCCGCTGCCTCGATCTCGGACTGGAGCGCCGCGGCACCCGAAGGATCACCGTTCTTCAGGGCGTCGGCGACCGCGAGAAAACGCTCCGCGAAATCCACGTAGGCCGGCGTGTGGGTGAAAGCGCCGCTCATCGTTGCGCCGTCTCCCGCTGCGCCCGCCACATTGCGCACCGTACCCAGCACGGTCTCACCACAGCGCAGCTCGACGCCCGCGGGCTCGGCGCGGCGCTTGATGGTGACGGTGCGGCTGGCGGTGCGGGTCATGATCAGGCGCCCTCTGCCGCGGGAGGCGTATCATAGGGCCAGAGCACGCCGAGCGAGAACGAGATTGCGTCGAACGGCTCGGCGCGAACGTTGTCATTGCCGCCGAAGGTTTTCTGAAGCGACCAATACTCGTCGCCGCGCTTAAACACCTCAAGCGTCTTCTGATCCGGATCGAGGAACCAGAGATGCGAAACGTGGGCGTCGAGATAGGCCTCATGCTTGATCGCCGCGTCTGCCCCGGCAGTTGTGTGCGAAATGACTTCGCACACCCAGTTCGGCGGCATGTTGATTCCGACTTCATCAAGCTGCTTAGAAGAAAATGGTCGCCGCCACGCCGCGATGTCGGGCACGATGACGCTATCCCCGAGATGAAGCTCAGGCCGAGATAGAAACGTCCAGCCGTCGGGTCGCTCGGGGCCTCGCCGGTATTTGCTTCCGAGCTCAAAATTGAGCGCGACCTTCGCGATGGCATGGCGTGGTCGCAAAGGGCGACGCGTCACCAGCTCGCCGCCGAGGATCTCCGCCACCAGGTTCGGCGGCACGGCTTCGAGATCGGCGTAGGTCGCCGGTCTCTTGCGTGGCTTTGCCGTGGTGGTCATCGGATTGTCTGCCTTGTCCTTACGCCGTCACCGACTTCACGGCGGCGACGACCTGATCGACGCTCGGCAGCGCGAGCTTCTCGAGGTTGGCCGCATAAGGCATCGGCACGTCGGCGCCGCTGACCTTGGCGGGCGGCGCATCGAGATAGTCGAACGCCTGGATCGCCGCCTGCGCGCAGATCTCGGAGCCGATCGAGCAGACGGGCCACGCTTCCTCGACGGTGACGATGCGGCTCGTCTTCTTGATCGAAGTGAGGATCGTATCCCAGTCGATGGGGCGCAGCGAGCGCAAGTCGATCACCTCGGCGCTGATGCCTTCCTCGGCGAGCTTCTCAGCCGCGCCGAGCGCGTACTGCATCCCGCGCGCGAACGAGACGATCGTGACATCGGTGCCCTCGCGCGCGATGCGCGCCTTGCCGATCGGGACCAGCCAATCGTCGACCTTCGGCACCGGGCCACTGACGCCGTAAAGCATCTCGTTTTCTAGCACGAGCACCGGATTGGGATCGCGGATCGCGCTCTTCATCAGGCCCTTGGCGTCGGCGGGATTGGACGGACACACGACCTTGAGACCGGGAACGTGCGCGTACCACGACGCATAGCACTGCGAGTGCTGGGCGCCGACACGAGCGGCGGCGCCATTGGGCCCGCGGAACACCATCGGCGCGCCCATCTGGCCGCCCGACATGTAGAGCGTCTTGGCGGCGGAGTTGATGATATGGTCGATCGCCTG
>CAZKZT010000319.1:0-4444 GCA_964557265.1 uncultured Hyphomicrobium sp. | reverse complement strand
GGTCACCGGGAACTCACGCTGCGAGGTGCCGAGGAGTTGAGTGACGCCCTGGGCGACGCTCGAGTTGGTATCGAGATGCGCGAACGAGGTGATGGTGGCGTCGCGCATGGTCGCACGCTTGGTCGCATCGCCAAGCTCGACAGCGTACGCCTCCTGGCCGGCCGCCAGGAACACGAACAGCGCGATGAAGATCAGCAGCGGATTGCCGAACAGTCCGAGAAATCCGAGGCCGAACGCGGCCGCCTGTCCGATCCGCGCGGCGATCCGGGTCGCTGTCACCTTGTCGAGCTTGTAGGAGAGCAGCGCCTTGAGCGCGCGCCCGCCGTCCATCGGAAACGCGGGCAGCAGGTTGAACACGACCAGCAGGATGTTGACCATCGCCAGCCGCGAGACGAAGTCCATGTTCTGGACGGCTGTCGGCTCGGCTTGCGCGGTGCCGAAGCTCGCCCCGAAAAAGGCGATCAGCACGAACGCGATGACGACATTCACCGCGGGCCCGGCGAGCGCGATCAGCAGCTCCTGGGTCGGATTGTCGGGCATCCGCTCGATGCTGGCGACGCCGCCGATCGGCAGGATGATGATGTCCTTGGTGCCGATGCCGAAGCGGCGCGCCATCAGGACATGGCCGTACTCGTGTGCGAGCACGCAGGCGAAGATGGCAACGATGAAGCCGACGGCCGCGAACCCCGCTGCAGCCCCGCCGCTGGAACCGGCAACGAGCCCGAACCATGCGAGCAGCAGGAAGAACGTGAGGTGAATCCTGACCTCGGTGCCGGCAATCCGGCCGAGTGATATCGACCATCCCATCATCGAGGTAGCGTTCCTTCTTCTCATCGAGGCGCAAGCGGCGTGTTTTGCCGCCGATGATCGGTCGCGCCTCCAAGCCTCATCAATAGCAGACCGGCCGATGCGCGCGAACCAGGATCTTGCCAGGATCTCGAACGCGGCGCGCTCGTTCGCGCGGCGCAATGAGAGGGGCACGAATAGTCAGTGTCCGAGTCTCGACGCCCGATTGGCACGCAAACGGACGTGTGCGTTATGATCAGAATTTAAATAGCGCAAAATCAAATGGATACATCGCCATATTGATTATCATTCTAGCTTTGTGGGAGGGCTGGTTATCCACAGAACGCGATGATGTCAATATTGTGCGTGCGTGCACGGTCATCTTGCTGTATATATCTTGTGTGACATTGCTTTTCGTCTGGGCGGGACGAGGCGCTGTGTCCGGTTTGTCGGCGTCATCGGGTGCCGGTGTGCGGGGTGTGTCATGTTAGTAAAGCCCATGATTATGGTGATCGTGTCGGCGTTGCTTGGCCCGGCTATGGGAATCGGGTTGTTCCTGCTGATGCAGGTTCATTAGCCAGCGGCGGCGAACTTTCATCGCGCATCAGTATTGAATGCAGGACGTGCCCCGTCGGCTTCGCCGAGCGGGGTTGTTTTTTGCCTAGAGCCTGATCGGTCGGGATGGAAGCGCTTGAGCTTCCATCGAGGGCGTGAATCAGACTCTCAATCAAAACATGGAGCGCGTTCGCGCGACCGTGCCAATTCCACCAAAGGCTGACGCGCTCTAACGTCCCTGTTCGCTAGGCCGTTCGTGATCGTCAGCCCGCGCTTTCCTCGATCGCATCCCGGATCGCCTGCGCCAGCTTGGCCTGCCGGTACGGCTTCATCAGCACCTTGATCCGCAGGCCGCCGGTCTGGTCGGCATCGATCAGGCCGCCCGCGTAGCCCGTCGTCAGCAGCAGCGCGATGGTCGGATGCGTGGCGCGCAGGAGTTCGGCGAGGTCGAGGCCCGACAGCCCGCCCGGCATCATGTAGTCGGTAAACACCACCGCCGGCCGCAGCCCCTCGTCGATCATCCGCAATGCGGCCTTGGCGTCGCTCGCGGCCTCGACGGCGTAGCCGAGCGCCGACAAGCGCTGGATCGTCAGGCGGCGCACATTGGGGTCGTCTTCAACCACCAGCACCAGCTCTCCGCCGCCGAGTGGCAACGGCTCCTCCGGCCGCTCGGCCATTCCCGGCGTGCCCGCAGCTTCGGCACGCGGCAGGTAGATCCGGACCGTCGTGCCTTTGCCGACTTCGCTGTAGAGAGTCGCATGTCCGCCGGACTGGCGTGCGAAACCGTACACCGAGGCGAGCCCCAGTCCGCTGCCTTTGCCGGGCGCTTTGGTTGTGAAGAACGGCTCGAACGCCCGCTCGGCGATCTCCGGCGCCATCCCGTGCCCGCTGTCGGTGACCGACAGGACGACGTACTGGCCGGCCTGGAGGCCCGGGATCAATTCGGCGCCGGCGTCGTCGAGTGTCGCGTTCCGGGTCTCGATCACGATGCGGCCGCCGTTGGGCATCGCATCGCGCGCGTTGATGACGAGATTGACCACCGCGGTCTCGATCAGGCCCGGATCGGCGCGGGTCATCCACAGATCGCTGGCCGGCACGACGTCGAGCACGATGTTGGAGCCGATCGTGCGCCGCAGCAGGTCGGCCATCGTCGTGACCATGCCGTTGAGCGAGATCCGCTGGCTTTCGAGCCGCTGTCGACGCGCGAACGTCAGCAGGCGATCCGTGAGCTGGGCGCCCTTCTCGGCGGCGTCCTTTACCTCGCGCAGCATATCGAGCTGGTCGTTGTCGGAAAGGCGCGGTTCGAGCAGCTCGAGATTGCCGACGATGACGGTCAGCAGATTGTTGAAATCGTGCGCGATGCCGCCGGTGAGCTGGCCGATCGCTTCGAGGCGCTGGGCGGTACGCACCGCCGTTTCGCGCTTGAGTTCGCGCGTCACGTCGCGGATCAGCGCGACCAGCCCGACGCCGAGATTGGCCGCCTCGCCGCCACGCGAGAGGACGACTTCGCCGGGGAAGCGCTCGCCGCTCTTGCGCCGGAAATTGGCGATCACGGGGGCTTGCGGCTGCTGATGCTGCCACGCCGCCGACGTCTGCTGCTCGGCCTCCGCGGGATCGTCGAACAACATCGTTACCGGCTGGCCGACGATCTCGCCGGGCTCGTAGCCGAACACGCGCGCGAAGGCTGGATTGGCAATCTGGATGTTGCGGTCGGGATCGGTGACGACGAACGCATCGGCGACGCTGTCGAAGATCGATTTGAACAGTGCTTCCTCGCGCGCCAGCCGCCGCTCGGTCAGGCGCTGCCGGCGCAGGTCGACCATGGTGCCGGTGAAGAAGCGCTGGCCATTGGCCCCGAATTCCCCGACCGAGAGATGGACGGGAACGCTCGAGCCATCCTTGTGCTGGCCTGTGACCTCGCGGCCAATGCCGATAATGCGCCGCTCACCCGTGGTGATGTAGCGCAGGAGGTAGCCGTCGTGAGCGGCAGCGAGGTCGGGCGGCATGATCCTGCTGATGTTGCGCCCGAGGAGCTCCGCTTCGCTGTAGCCGAACATCTGCTCAGTCGCCCGGTTGGCGCTGTAGACCGTGCCGTTCGCATCGATGGTGACGATGGCGGTGATCGCTGAATCGAGAATGGTCTTGAGGCGCAGGGCATCGTTGCCGGCCGTGTTCATCGGGCGCTCCTGCCACCGTCGCGTTTGTCAGCCATGAGTGCCTTGTCTCGCGCCATCCCGCAAGGCTACCGGAAGTCGCGCGCGGCCAACGAATGCTCCGTTGTCATCTTCTGCCCTATCCGAATTCGTGACATTTGGCGCTATCTGCAACTTGCCGGGTTGGCCGGTTCGGCTTTCGCTGCTGCGCACAAGGGGCTATAAGGCGGGCAAATTGCTGCCACAAGTGAGGCATCGCGGCCTGCCGCCATGGAAAAACCGAAGAAAGATCAACGCCCCGAGGCGCGCCTGCCGAAGGGGTTTCACGACACCGGACCCGCTGATGCGCGCGCTGTGTCGCGGACGCTCGGCACGATCCGCGAGGTCTACGAGTCCTACGGCTTCGAGCCGCTGGAGACGAGCGCCATCGAGTACACCGATGCGCTGGGTAAGTTCCTCCCCGATCAGGACCGGCCCAACGCGGGCGTGTTCTCATTCCAGGACGAGGACGACCAGTGGCTGTCGCTGCGCTACGACCTGACCGCGCCGCTCGCCCGCTACGTCGCCGAGAACTACGACCGGCTGCCGAAGCCTTACCGCCGCTATGCGACCGGCCCCGTCTGGCGCAACGAGAAGCCGGGCCCGGGCCGCTTCCGCCAGTTCACCCAGTTCGACGCCGATACCGTTGGCACCGAGAGCGTCGCGGCGGATGCCGAGATCTGCATGCTCGCCGCTGATACCTTCGAGCGTCTCGGCATTCCGCGCGGCGACTACGTCCTCAAGGTCAACAACCGCAAGGTGCTCGATGGTGTGCTCGAGTCGATCGGCCTTGCAGGTGATGATCATGCCGCGGATCGCCTCACCGTGCTCCGCGCCATCGACAAGCTGGACAAGTTCGGACCCGAAGGCGTGCGCCTGCTGCTTGGCAAAGGCCGCTGGGACGGCGGCAA
>CAZKZT010000318.1:0-4449 GCA_964557265.1 uncultured Hyphomicrobium sp. | reverse complement strand
AAAGGGCAGGTCAAGTGCCCGCGATAGCTGAAAGGTCCCGGTCGTATACATGCCCAAGGGAAACACCATGCCCCACAACTGCGGCTCGTAGCGAATCCTGTCGCGTCGAATAAGGTATCGCCAGCCCATTAACGCAACGAGGAACGGGATCCACCAGGTGGATGCAGCCCAGAAGAAGACGGTGAAGCCCTTCAGGAACGGCCGAAACTCCTGCAAGAGCGGCCACTCCTTCGTGCGAAACAAGAGGATCGAGCCGGCCAACGTCGTGATGGCGACCGCACCCATGTTGATCCAGTAGGGAGGCGTGAAATCATGCGTGGAGAGCTGCACGAAGGTGAGACGGTAGAAGATCAATGGGATGATCGCGAGATAGAGCATGCAGCCGATCATGAACATCGCCAGGCAGAGGAACTGGAATTCAGGCGATGGGATGCTTGTGGCGTCGAGCGTTCCTTTGAGGACGACGATCGATTGCGTAGCCACGGCGGCGATCAGCCAAGCCCCGTTGATGCCGCTGGCGAGCGAGGGTTTACGCTCGCGGATCGTGACGGCGGTGAAGAACGTGTACATCACGACGCACCATAATCCCAATCCCAGGAACAAGAGTGCGTTGGCAACGCCATGGGCATTGGCGACGACAGCGTTCTGCGTGCCGAGAACACAGGTTCCAGCGACAATGGTGAAGAAGCCAGGCGCTCGCTGGTGGCTGGAAAGATCGGTCGCGACGTTGCGAGGGAAGCGCCATAGCCGCAGCAATGTCAGGGCCCATAGCACCGCGTAGGCGATCCAATTTACGCCCACCAGCGCATAGGCGATGGCAGGCATTGCCAGCAGGTAACATGCGATGGATATGACACCAGTCGCCATGACCAGGGCGAAATAACCCGGAAACAGATTCTCCGCGGCGCTGAACGCGACGGCGCGCAGACTGGAAATTCTATCGGCGCGCCAAGCTTTCATGGTCATCGCCCCATATACGCCGCGACCAGATCCATCTGCAGGAAGGTCAGGACCAAAATCGTATTGCCGGCCCATGCAATCGTCAGCCCGCGCGCCAACCCACCCCAGATAGAGCTTTCAGCGCACCGCCAGATCGCAACAAGAATCCAGACGGTATAGGCGAGCAGGACAATCAGAAGCGCCTGCTGCACGGCGATCCGCTTCTCATAGAGGGCGATGAGGTAGAAGAGGGCCAGAACGGTGCTCGCGAGTACGCCGTACCCCCAGAATACCTTCCCTAGCGGCTCCGCCCCGCGCCAAGCGCGCAGCTCCGTCGAAAAGAACGCACGCAGGAAGTGGACGCTGATTTCCCAGCAGGCGCGGCTTCGCGCATATCGCAATGGCATGTCCTGCTCCATTGCTGACCAAGCTGCCAAGTACACCAATGACCTTGCATTGAGGTCATTGATCAGGATCAAGGATGCTGCCCGTTGTCCTGCTGGGAGTTGCACCACACCGCTTGCACGATCGCGTCGCGGACCTCAATGCGATGCGAAGGTACGCCGCGCGGTGCAGGTTATGCTGTCGATTATTGCAGCGCTGCGTATTTCGGCATTTTCTGCTTCTCGCGCCTAGTATTCCTGCGGCCTTCCTATGAGAAATGGCGTGAGGGCTTGATTTTTTGTTTAGCAGCACTATCTACATTACATGTCACAGCTCCGACTTTCCTTATCGCCGCGTTCAGCCAAGCATGACTTGGCCCGAGGTGGATTCGCGCCTGTTTAACGAGCGCGCAGGAAGTCCACTTTGGCTGCCCCCTACACACTGATGCTTACAATGTGTCTGCGCGCGCAGTTGCGTGTGCTGGAGGTCGAGCTGTGACTGTTGGTTACTCAAGAGCGATTTGCGCAAGTTGTAAACGTCGATTGCCGCGAGCCGCTGCCCGTTGTCCATGGTGCCAGTGGCGGGTCGGTGCTTCATTCGAGCCCGATGCCGGCGAGCCGCCCGGTATTCCGGCTGCATCCCCATCGTGATCGCATCGACGTCTGCGCCGCGTAGCTCTTCGCGATGCATCACGGCGTGCACACCATCGACAAAGGAGATCGAGAATGACGCGGAAGCCAGCAGTTTCCGGAAAGCTGCCCACGATTATCATCGATGAAGTCGAGCACGATCGCCTGACGAGTCTCGCCGAGAGAGCCGTAGACAGCGCGCCGGATGCTGCAAGCATTCTCCGCGCAGAAATGCGACGGGCGACCGTTGTCCCGGTCGACAAGGTGCCCTTCAGCGTCATTCGAATGGGTTCAAGGGTTGAGTTCACCTTCGATGGCGGCCATCCGCGGGACGTCGTATTGGTTTACCCAGCAGGGGCGAACATCTCAGAGGGGCGGGTTTCGGTTCTTACGCCCATAGGGGCCGCTCTCATCGGCCTTGCGAAAGGCCAGTCGATCACGTGGAAAGCGAATGATGGCCGTCTTCACAAACTGACTGTGTTGCGCGTCGTGCCGCCAGACGCTGAGCCGCCGGTGAAGCACGGCACCGAGGCGAACGTCGTCAATTTCCTGCCGCGATCGCGGAACCTCGGCAGTAGCATTCCTGACGATCCAGACGGCGACGACCCTGGCCCCCGCGCGGCCTGAGGTGCTTGCGGCACGACGTAGCGGCCCAGGAAACTGCACACACCGTTTGTCACCGTGCCGAAACTCGTGCGTCTGCCCGACATATGGCCGACGCACATCGCGTCCGGTTTGATTATGGAGGTATCAAATGCTCAATCGATCAAAGGAGCTGGCTGAAGAATTCAGAACTCCAAAACAGGAGAGCGACACCGAGGAGAAGATCCGCACCTGCCTGATCTGCCGCAGGGATTTCGCAAGTGCCTGGGTGGGTGAAAGGATTTGCCGAAGCTGCAAGAGCACGTCGGCTTGGCGGAGCGGTATCGCGTAAATGTGCGCGGATTACAACCCGACCACAGGGAACGCTGGGTTCTGGCAGAAGTGATGAACGGGTTTGGGTCGGTATACGCGACTCCAGCGCCGCACTCAGCTCCCTCGGTCGCCGGCAAGCTCGCGTGGTCGTATCCACCAGAATGCGATCAAGGCGAGCAGCATCAACGCAGCGACTGCGGCAAACGAAAGGCCCCACCCCACAGTAGACATCCCGCCACTGAGATCGAGCGTCCAGCCCATCATGAGCGGACCGACAAAGCCGCCCGCGTAGCCGAGAGACGAGTGCACCGCCAGCGTTGCGCCCCGCCGTGATGGCTCTGCCGTGCCGGCGGCACCGGCCGTCAGCGATGAGGAATCGAGCCAGATCACCAGACCGTAGACGAGCATGAGAAGCGCGGCGATCGTGTATGAGTACGTGCCGAGAAAGCCGATCGTGCCACCCACCAGAACGGAGGCGCACATGGCGGTCTGGACGAGCCGCCGCCGCCCCAGTCGAATGGCCGCCTCGTTACCGAGCAGGCTTGCGAAGGTCCCGATGAGACCCAGCGCAGTGACGAGCACGGCGGGTGAGATCGCCGCCCCCTGGCTGCCGGTTGTTGCCGCGACATAGGCGAGAAACGCCACACCCCAACCGCGCAGAGCACTCATCTCCAGCGTATGAATGCAATAGGCGAGCGCATAGGCCATCGCCGATCGGTTCTTCAGCACGGGGCGGAAGTCGTAGAGCCCACCGCCATCGGCCGCGCGGGCGGGCTTGCGCTCCTGAGCGGGCACGACCGTGGCAATGATCAACCATGCGAGAACCGCGCTGAGGGCCGCCGCAATAAACGCGCTCTGCCAGCCTCCGAGCTGCGTGAGCCATTCCGCCGTTGCAAAGGACATCGCACCGGAGATACCGATGCTGGCGGCATGCCCGGCTGTCGCCCGCGACATCATCTTCGCATCGACCCGATCGGCAAGCAGCTTGAGGCCGGTCATGTAGGTGCCGGCCCAGCCAATCCCGGTCAGAGCGCGGCACAGCAGCGCCGACCAGAAGCCGTCCACCACGAGCCCGAACATGGCGTGGCCGACGATGGTGAGGCCCACGCCGAGCAGGTAAATGCGCTTGGGATCATAGCGGTCGGTGAGCGGCACCAGCACCGGCACCGCGAGCATGTAGGCGCCGTAGAAGGCCGCTGTGATCCAGCCGGCGCCACTGTTCGAGAGCCCCCATTGCGGCGCCAACCGTGGTAACAGCGCCGGCCAGAAGAATGCGCCGATTTGCACGAGCACCTGCGCAACACACACCAGCGCCACCAGACGGCGTGCCGCCGTGCGGTCGATCTCTCCAGCCCCGTCCATGTTTCCCCCAGATGGCCGCTACGGCTGGATCAGCCGCAGCACGTCGTGGACTCCTTTGCCGGCGTGGTCGCACAGCAGGCTGAAGTCTCGTTTGTGGTCGGCGTCGCGCAGCAGCCAGACGCCTCCGAAAGCGGCTCGCGCGAGCAGACACCCGTTTCCGGCAACACCAGCTCTACGCGCCCCGCCGCCGCCTTGTCACCCGCGATGTCTGCAATGATGG
>CAZKZT010000317.1:0-4471 GCA_964557265.1 uncultured Hyphomicrobium sp. | reverse complement strand
GATCGGTCTCGCACTCTTCCTTGAAGGTCGTCTCGATGATGCCGGCGCGGCCACCGCCGATCGCGGAGGCGTACGACAGGAACAGATCATGCGCGTTGCCGCTGCGGTCCTTGTCGATGGCGATGAGGCAGGGCACGCCGCCGCCGCGCAGGTATTCCGAGCGCACCGTGTGGCCGGGACCCTTCGGGGCGACCATGCCGACGTCGATGTCCTCGCGCGGCTCGATCAGGTTGAAGTGCACGTTGAGGCCGTGCGCGAACAGGATCGCGGCGCCGTCCTTCATGTTCTTGTGCAGATGCTCGCGGTAGATGTCGCCCTGGAGCTCGTCCGGGGTCAGCATCATGATCACGTCGGCCCACTTCGCGGCCTCGGCGACTTCCATCACCTGGAGCTTCTCGCCCTCGGCCTTCTTGGCGCTCGGCGAGCCCTTGCGCAGACCGACGGCGATGTTCTTCACGCCCGAGTCACGCAGGTTGAGCGTGTGGGCATGGCCCTGGCTGCCGTAGCCGATGATGGCGACCTTCTTGCTCTTGATCAGGTTGATGTCGGCATCACGATCGTAATAGACGCGCATGGGTGCTTCCCCTGGATGTACGGGCTCTCAGATTTCGGCCCGAGCGATAGAATTCGATGGCGGAACGCCTAGCGGTTAAGGCGCCTCGGTTGCAAGCGGAAAAGCGCCGCGCGGCCCGGTAGCTGCTATTCCCCGCCTGGGGATCATGGTGAACGGGCCAAAAAACGGCTCAGCGCTTGATGAAGTAGCCGATCAAAGCGCCGATCAGCGGCCACCAGCGCCTGTCGGCCTGGAGGCCGAGGCCGTCCACGAGCTGGGTCACCGGCGGTACCAATGTCAGGGCGGCGAGGATCAGGGCCAGCACGAGCGCCAGCGTCAGGGAACCAGCACCCGGGGTGCGGACGCCCTTGAGCACGATCGATCCGATGAAGCCGATGACGAAGATGATGAGGGCGAACAGGATTGCCCAGACGAAGATGTCGATGTTCATGCTGCCCATGCGCGGCAGCGTGAAAAGCGCCTTGATATGCGGCGCGCCCCACCACGCCCCCATGATCTGAAGGACGACAAGGATCAGGTGCGGCAGCATATCGGCTCTCCCCCCAGCAAAAAGCGGCCCGCGTCGCCGGACTATCGCGGCCGGTTGTCCTGCGCCTGCTTAGCAGCCCCTGGAGGGACACGCGAGTGGGCGGTGCGATCGGAGGTGAGGAGTGTGGCGCAAGCGTCGCGGACTGGCAGTCGTGCAGGCGCGGACCCAAAAAGAAAGGCTGGAGCCAGCGGCAGCTCCAGCCTTTCCATGATGATCGTTGTCGAGCCACGTCCGCTTCGGAGCGATGCTCAGTCGCTCGAAAGCATCGATGCCAGGTGCAACGATTGAATACGCAAACGCGGACTTTGCTCACTCATCCCGGCCTCGGGTTCTTACCGGCGGGACAGCACTCCGAAAGGAGCGATCGTTTGCCGCTCATTCTTCGTGCTGCACCGGGCGAAGCCCGTGGCCTTGTCGTTGGGCACGCGGCCGTGGCGGCCGCTGCCATTCGTGTCGGGTTCACGCACACGAAAACCCCGTAGCGTCGGCCGTTGGCCGATGTAGCTCGGGACCGTTCCCATGCAGAACCGCTGCGCAACCGTTGGTAGCGCAATCCGCTTCCTCACCTCTTGGGTGCATGGCGGACGAATCGCACGCAATACGACATGTTCATTAAGCCGCGTGCTTTCGGAATGTCACGAGATCTGTGCGGCCGGCTCTTGGAATGCCCGCCGCCCATGGCGCTGACGCCATGGCGCGTACAACGCAAAGAAAGCTGCCGTCTCACGCCTTCGTGTGGCGCGCCATCGCGGGGCTGTCCTTGAGCCGGGTCGCGTATTTCAGCGCGATCTTCTTCAGCCGCTCGGGCGCGAAATCGAGCTGCGACAGGGCAACGCTACGATCGAAGACCTCGCCGTAGCGCTGGATCCTGCCGTCGGCGAGGTGCAGCCGGGCAATCCCTTCGAACGCGACCCGGGCGCCCTTCGCTTCGGGCAGCGTCGAGGCATAGCTGAAGCGATAGCTCGCATAGCCGAGCGCGCCGGCCTCGACCACGTCGTAGAAGTCCCAGCGGAAATCCCGGCCGCCCTCATAGAAGTGAGCAAGCATCTCGACGATGCCGGCGCGACCTGGCGGGCTCGGTCCGAAGAAGTAGTCGTCGTAGATGCCATCGGCGGTGAAGCAGTCGGCGAGCGCGTTGCCATCGCCCTGTTCGACGGCGGCGGCGAATTGCGTCAGCAGTGCCTCGAGCGTCATCGGAGCCTCCAGAGAGGCGCGCTTTCTGGCGAGCGCGCATGATCAAGTTGAAAGGCGATCTCGGCGCCGCAGTCAACCCGCTTGAGATCTGGCCGCCGACGCGATCACGGATCAGGGGAGGCGAGATCGGACCAATTGTGCGGCTGCACAGGCTTTGCCGGTTCGGCAGGCGGTTCGGGTTTCGCCGGCGCGCCCTTGTCGGCGGATGAACCGGGCCAGACTGCGTTCAGCAACTTTTTCAGCGTTGATGGTTCGGGCTCCGGCCGCGGCGCCGTCCGCAGTCCTTGGCGCCTGTTGTCCCACTTCGGCCGCGGCGTGGGCCGGGCGCGCGGTGCTTCCGGCGCGGTCGCTTGATAAGCTTCGCTGGATATCCGCGCCGCCGCACCTGCCGACGCCGAGCGCGGCGGTGCGGCGGCGCTCTTCCTGTGGTGCTGAGATGACGGCGATGGGGCCGGGAGCGCTGCGGGTGCACCATGGCGCTGTTTCTGAGAGCCTGGCGCTGCCGGCACCGTCAACGCCGTCACGGGCCGGTTGATGATCAGCGGCGCGGAGCGGGGCGCCACCTGGATCGGGGGCGGTGATGGTGCAGCCGGTGGCTGGCGCCACATGCCGTTGCCAGCCGGCCGGTACGCTTCGGCCGGCGCGGGTTGCGGTGCGGGCTCGGCAAGCGGCGCGAGCGCCGGCCTCTCGGCCTCAGGCGCCGGCGGCGGGACCTCCGCGTGAGACGAGGCGGGCGGCGACTCGCCTTCGCGCACCAGCACGGGCTTGTTCAGCATCGGCTGGCTGTCACCGTCTTCCGCGGGCGCCTGGACCTGATGCAGGGCGGCAGCCATCGGCGTGACATCTGTGACCGGGGCCGAGCGGAAGGTGGCCCAGAGCGCGCCGATCGAGAAGATGCACACGACAGCGGCGGCGGTCGCGATGGAATGTCCGGCCAGCCGCTGGGCGGTGGATGGTGGCGGCGAGTCCGGGAGTGGATGGCTGAGCCACGCGCGCGGATTGTTGGAGGCGCCGCGCTGCGGGTGGGTGTAGCTGGCGGAGGCGTGCGACGTCGGGCTCGCGAGAGGCGGCGCAGGAATGGGGCTCTCGTCGTCGACATCCTTGAGTGCCGTCAGGAGCTGGCGCCGCCAGTGCTCGTGCCG
This sequence comes from uncultured Hyphomicrobium sp., assembly GCA_964557265.1. GTDB lineage: Bacteria > Pseudomonadota > Alphaproteobacteria > Rhizobiales > Hyphomicrobiaceae. The sequence continues at coordinate 1,032 of CAZKZT010000317.1, read as the reverse complement.
CTCGGCGGGATCGAGGGGTGGCGGTACGGCCGCGGACAGAGAAGCGGCATCGGACTCGGGGATCTCCGGATCAGCGGATGCCGCCCGCTCAGGCTGCGCGGCGATCTCCGGCGCGGCGCTGTCGATGGTTTGCATCGCGCCATCCGCGAGAGCGGAGACGCCGGGCGCGGTGTCCTGCCAGACAAATTGCTCCCAGGCGCGGTCGATTATGGGGCTGCCAGGGAAGGTCGCGCTTGTTGGCGGCGCAGGCGGGGCCGCGACCAACGGACGTTCGTCCGCGCCGCTCGTTTCCGGCCGCTTATCCATCAGCACGTCCCCCGTCGGTTTCGCGGCCTTTTTCCGGTCCGCGTTTCCGTTGCGCGTAGAGATCCGGCTGGCGCGCATGGTGCGTCTCGCCGGTCAATGACCGCAACGCGTTCACCTCCTCCCCCGCTCAGCCGACGGGCCTCGTCACGGCTGCGCCTAATCCGCCAACGGTCGAAAATCGCGATGGCTGAATTGCGGCGCAGGCGGGGCCATTTCTTGTGTGGTTACTGGCCATTGCGATGACAGGTGATGTTCCGACGGCAACACAAGCCCATTTTCCCCATGACGGATTGGGAAGAATGCGGGCCAGACGCGCGCTCGGAGCCGATGATCGAAGGCTCGCCCGCGCGGCATTGGCCCTCCCGTTTCGTGACGGCTTCCTCGCGCTGGCGCGATGGCCGCGGTTGCATCCCGAATGCACGTTTGCGCCCATGCATTTCCCGACATTGGCGCAGGAGTGCGAACCACCCTCTGAGCTGGCTCACATCGCCGCCGATCTTCTGGCGCGCAAAGCCGAGGCGCGGGCGTTGGGCAGTGCGCCGCTGCCGCGGCCATGGAGACGGACGCCTTCGTCAGAGAGATGACCCAGCGATATGGCTGAATGAGGCACGGCGGCCGGCTCAATGACCTCCGCCCCTCCTCAGAGACATTCCTGCTCCGTCTGCGGCTGCGCTTGAACTGGTCGCGCGGCCCGCATAGGGTCGGCCCTGGAAACGCCTGACAACA
>CAZKZT010000316.1:0-4490 GCA_964557265.1 uncultured Hyphomicrobium sp. | reverse complement strand
GTTGCTCTAGAACCCTATGACTTCTAAAGCGTCCTTGGACCTTAAATGCGACGATGAGATCGGTCCAGGCGCGGGTCGCATTTAAGGTCCGACGCTTTAGGCGGCAGGCGGGCAGCGAGACAAGCCCTATTTGGACATCGCAGGAGCGAGGAGACGGACCATGAGCGCGGTGCTGTACGAAGAGAGCGATGGCGTCGTCACGCTGACGCTGAACGAGCCGAAGACGCGCAACGCGATCTCCGATGAGATCATCGAGGGTGTCATCGCCGCCTGCCGGCGCATCAATGCCGACATGGGCGTGCGCTGCATGATCCTTACCGGCGCTGGCGAAGGGTTCTCGTCGGGCGGCAATGTGAAGCAGATGCGCGACGGGGAGGGTCTGTTCGGCGGCAGTCCGGTCGACATGCGCCGCGCCTATCAGCACACCATCCACCACATCGCCCGCAGCCTCTACGATCTCGAGGTGCCGTCGATCTGCGCCGTCAACGGCGCGGCGATCGGGGCGGGCTGCGATACAACCTTGATGTGCGACATCCGCATTGCCGGCCGCAAGGCGCAGTTCGCGGAAAGTTTCCTGCGTGTGGGCCTTGTCTCGGGCGATGGCGGCGCGTGGTTCCTGCCGCGCGTGGTCGGCCTGTCGCGTGCCTACGAGATGACCCTGACCGGGGACGTGATCGATGCCGAGACCGCCGAACGCTGGGGCCTCGTCTCGAAGGTCGTCGATGACGACAAGCTGATGGACGAAGCCATGGCGTTGGCGCGGCGCATCGCGGCCTTCCCGCCGCATTCGATCCGCCTCAACAAGCGGCTGCTGCGCGAGTCGCAGGGGGTTCCGCTCAGCACCGCGCTGGAGATGGCGTCGGCCATGCAGGCGCTGACGCAGAGCACCGCCGATCAGAAGGAAGCCGTCACCGCGATGCTGGAAAAGCGCAAACCGGTGTTCAAGGGGAAGTGAATTTTTTCTCCCTCTCCCCGCCGCGCGGGGAGAGGGTCAGGGTGAGGGGCGGCGGCAAACGCCGACGTTGGTGGGTACCGCGGCCCCTCACCCGATCACCACATCCCCTGCCTTCCGCTCGCGTATCCGCCACACCGTTTGCGGCGCGCCAAGATCAGTGCGCTCGACGAGATCGATCGTCAGGAAGCGATTGTGCACCATCGCGAGGCCCTCGATCAGTCCGTTCCATGCCTCCATCACACCGGGTGACGGATTGGTGATGCCGCGCATCAACCGCCAGCCGGTACGCATGGCGAACACCGCATCACCCTCGCGGCGGACCTCGACGGTGTCGCCTTCGCCTTCCGCGAGCCATGCAAGGAGCCGCGCGAAGGCTTCGGCGTCATCGCCTTGCAGTTCGGCCGCCGCCGCGATCTCCTTGTAGGACTGCGCACCGATCATGCGGCCGGTGAGGCGGCCGAGGTGCGCGCCTTCGGTCTCACCGAACAGCTCCATCAAGCGCGGCAGACCGCTGCGGATGTATTCCATCGCGTAGTTGCGATAGGCGCGCGCGAGGCGCTGGGGCGTCCAGTCGGCAGCCGGAAGGCGCGGTGCAGCAGCTTTATCGAACGGAGGCGGTACCTCGCCCGGGCGGAATACGAGGCGTTCATCCGGCGCGAGATCGCGATCGTACTCGAGGAAATACCCCGCGAGCCCATGCTGCCCGTCGACCGTCTGTGCGGTGCACACAAAGCCCAGGCGCGGATTGCCGAGCGAGACGCCGTTCTGTGCGTACCAACCCGTCAGAAAGCCACGCGAGACCTCGCTCGGAACGCCGCAGATGGCAGCACCTGGATAGATCCAGCGCGGCGGCACGAAACGCACCCAGGCTTTGCGGTCGCTCTCCTTCATGAACTCGACACCGACGCCGCCGATGCTGTTCGAGAGGTAGTGATAGGCGGCGCAGGCGACGGCGTGCGGCATTTCGGAAAGTCCGAGCTTGTCGAAGCTCGACAGGAACTTCTCGTGATGCTGGTGGCGGAACACCGCGTGCACCCATCGCGCTGCGTCAGTCGCGCCGCGTCGGCTGACGAGCGTCAGGATCAGGCCGGTGAAGGTCGCGTGATAGAGATCCGCGACCGCGCGCATCGCGCGTTCGGATGGAGGCGTACCGGGCACGACGATTGAAGGTTCAGTCGACATCATTTCTGTTCCGTTGAAAATTCTCAGTGCGTCCGCTGTGCCCGCATCCAGGTTTCACCGCTGATCTTCCTGGATTTTATAGCCTTCAGCCGTCTGCGGCATGGGCTCTCTCAGGCGTAGCGGGCGACGCGGGTGCGCAGGCTGTCGAGGATCGGGCCGAACTCCTCCTCGTCACGCGCCTCGGGATAGAGGGCGCCAACCGGAATGTTGAAGCGCCGCGCGCGGGCGACGAGCTTGAGGCGGCCGCGCGCGATGTGATTGCGCACGAGGCGATGCGGCAGGTAACCGGAGCCTTCGTTCGCCATCAGATACTCGATGGCCATCGGTCCGATGTCGAGTGTGAGTCGCGCGCCGGCAAGTTTCGGGAACGCAATCGCGTGGTCTTCGCGGAAGTCGGGGCCCCAATCCACAAGAATGTAATCGTCGGTGCGTCGCCGTGTGCTGCGCCGCGCGGCAGTCACGAGCACCAGTTCCTCCTCGAACAGATGCTCGATCAGAAGGCCGGGTGACTGCAGCGGTTGATAGACGACGGCGATGTCGAGCGTGCCATCGAGCAGGCGCTTGGTGAGCATCGGCCCGGTCTCGGTGACGGCGGTGAGCGCGAGATCCGGACGCGCCGCCTTGAGCGCGGTGATCCACGACATCAGCAGGCCGTGCCACAGCGTGGCCTCGCCGCCGACCGCGAGATGCTGGTCGTGTTGGCCCGAAAAACCCACGTCTTGCTGGGCTTGTTGCCACACGCGCACCATCGCGAGTGCGTGCTTCTGGAACTGTTCACCGGCCTGCGTGATCTGCGCGCCAACCTTCGAGCGATCGAACAGTTGACGTCCAAGCAGTTGTTCGAGGTTGCGCACACGTGCCGACACAGTCGATTGCGTGATGTTCATGCGGCGTGCCGCTTCGATGAAACTGCCGGTCTCGGCGATCATCAGGAATGTGCGTGCGAGTGCGATGTCCATGGCGCGCGATGATGCTCAACTATGGTCGATGAGAGTGATGTATCGAAACGATCGATAGATGACAGCGAAATTTTGCGTTTGCGATGTTCATTCATTGCACACATTAGATGATGCATCGGCACCACAGTACAAGCGAATATCCAGGAAAGGATCTAAGCACATGGCGTTGAGAGCGAAGAAGGCCCCGGCGAAGAAAGTCGCCGCGAAGAGCGCAAAGAAGAAGGCCGTTGCGAAGAAGGTAGCGAAGAAGGCCCCGGCCAAGAAGGCCGCGAAGAAGCCGGCGAAGAAGGCCGTAAAGAAGGTTGCGGTGAAGCGTGCGAAGGCCGCGAAGAAGCGGTAAGCTTCTCTCCGTTGTCAATCGCAACGGAGCACCACTACATGTCATCGAGACTAGTCTCGATCTGGGGCGCGGCAGCGCTACTCACCTCAAGTATCGCTGCCGACGCCGCCACCATCACCAACCGCGATGAGCAGGATCAGAAGATCACCCTCATCGAAGGTGACACACCGACAGAGCACACGATCAGGCCCGGCCAGGCGCTCGAGAACGTCTGCATGAAGGGGTGCATCGTCCGGCTTACCGAGAGCGAGGACGACGAATACGAGGTGGCGGGCGACGACGTCGTCTCGATCGAGGAAGGCTTCCTCTACTACGACGGCCCCGATGAGCCGCAGTCGCCCGGATCCGGCCCCATAACGCCCAGGCAGCCCTCCCAATCTCCGCTCCAGACGCCGGCCCCGCCTGCGCAACCCAAATAATGTCCCCATTTCTGACGCGGGACTAACCCTCCATTAGGGTTGCGGTCCGAAATCGCGGCCTTGCGCCCGCCGGGACATTGACGGCCGGCGCATTTCCTCAAAAGCATCGATCGATCCGCCCGCCGCGTGACGGCGGCCGGATCATCGTGCCGGCCGTTCTTTCAAACGGAGTGAGGAAATGTTCCGCGTGTATTCGACCGCGACGGCCGCCCTGGCGATCGCGGTATCCATTTCTGCAGCCAGCAGCGTCAGCGCAACGCAGGCGACGGCTCTGACCGGTTTCGACAAACTTCATGCCCAGGCCCGCGTTGACGGCAAGACCTGCATGACCGAGCACGAGCACGGTGGCGAAGGCACGTTGCCCTCGAAAAAGGGCGCAACCGAAGCCGCGGTGCGCCACTGGGAGAGTTTCACCGCGTGGGAGTACGGCAAGACGTGGGGCAGTTATCGTCTTGCATCCGGAAAACGGATGGAATGCACGCAAGGCGGGGCCGGCTGGATCTGCCGAACGGCGGCGCGGCCCTGCCGCCGCTGACGTCGTTGCGTCCGAGCTGATTGGATGACTGCGGGGCGGTCCACTGGACCCTGATCGGTCGAGATGGAAGCGCTTGAGCTTCCAATCAGACTCTCAATCA
>CAZKZT010000315.1:0-4492 GCA_964557265.1 uncultured Hyphomicrobium sp. | reverse complement strand
TTCTTCGAGACGACGTTCATGCCGGTGCGCGTCAGGCGCCCTTCGAGCGTCACGTCGGGCGTCTTGTTGTGATAACGCACGGTGTAGCGATCAACGGCCTCCATGCGGTCGAAGCCGGGCAGCAGGCGGCGTGCCACGGCGTGCACTTCGGGCGGAGCGGCCGTCGACTGGCCGGCGCCCTGAGTGAAGAGAGCCTGACCTGTCTTGAGCGGTTCGCCAGGCTTCGCGAGACCCCACATGCGCTCCGGTCCGAACGAAAAGACGACATCCTCGGCCGTCATCTCCTCGCCGTTGTGGAACTTGACGCCCTTGCGCAGCTTGAACTCGATGGTCTTGTCGTCGATGCGCTTCCAGCTCTCGGCGAGAGCGGGCTTGACCGAAAGATCACCCTGGCGATCCACTTCGATGAGCGTATCGAACATGCTGAGGAAGACGCGCGAGCCGACGTTCGACTGCTCACGCAGCGTGTCGAGAACGCCGGCGTTGACGATCTGCTGCACGGCCACCGTGATGGACGGGCGGTCATCGGCGCTCGCGGTCGACGTGAGCATGAACGCGCCTGCCGCGGCGGCGACCGCGGCAGTGGCGCGTCTGCACGCAGGTTGAAACTTACTGTGCATCCCCATCTCTGTTCCTTTCTGAATTGAACACTTGGGCCGCATAGAAGCAGTGCGTTTCACTGTCATGACGCTTTGCCCGCCATCGGCGCCCGATTGACATCAGCGCAACGTGGGATCGAGGCGATCGCGCAGCCAGTCGCCGAGAATGGAGACGGACAGCGTGGTCATGATGATCACGATGGCGGGGGCGAGCAGGATCCACGGCGCGGTCTGCATGTATTCGCGCCCGTAACCCACCATGTTGCCGAGCGAGGTGAGCGGCGGCTGCACGCCGAGGCCGAGGAACGAGAGACCCGACTCGAGGAGGATCACCTCGGGAAAGTTCAGCGTCATCGATACGATCAGTGTCGCCGCGATATTCGGAAGAATGTGACGCCCGTAGATGCGCCATGGGCCGGCGCCGAGATCGCGCACCGCAGACGCGTATCCCTGCTCGCTCGCCGCGATGGCAAGGCCGCGCGAAATGCGGGCCATGCGTTCCCAGCCATTGAGGCCCATCAGGAGCACGAACAGCATCAGAGAATTGCCGAAGAAGGCGAGAACGGCGAGCGCGATGATGAGGAACGGCATCGACGCCTGAAGGTCGATGAGCACTTGCACGAGCTGCTCGACGATGCCCCTGAAATGAGCGGCCGCAAAGCCGAGGAGCACACCGACGACAGCGGCGATCAGCGTCGACGCCAGTGCGATGAGCAGCGACAGGCGGATCGATTCGATGAGGCGCGAGAGAACATCGCGGCCAAGCTCGTCGGAGCCGAGAGGATGGCGCCAGTCTCCGCCCATGAACACTGGCGGCTGCAGGCGTCCACGCAGATCGAGCGCCTTGAAGTCATACGGTCGGATGTAATCGGCGGCCGATGCGATGACCAGCATAAGCACCAGCCAGATGATGGCGACGATCACCATCGGCGGCCATGCACTGAAGAACTGGCGGAGGCGCGATCGTGGACGTGTGATCGCTTCGGCAAGAGGACGGGCCTCGACTTCGTTGCGCCGTTCGAGGTCGCTTGGCATGGCTGGGCTCCTCAAGCCGTCGCGTTGCCGCCGCGACCACGCAAGCGCGGGTCGATGAAGCCGTACATCAGGTCGACGATGAGATTGGACGTAACCATGCACACGGCGACCAGCAGCAGGATGGCCTGCACGATCATCAGGTCGCGGTTGGCTACGGCCGAGATGAGCAGGCGACCGACGCCCGGCCACGAGAACACGCTTTCGACGACGACGGCGCCGGCAATGAGCGAGCCGACCATGAGGCCGACCACGGTCAGCGTGGGGATGGCGGCGTTCGGCAGCGCGTGGTTACGGACGGCTCTGGACCACGGCACGCCCTTCGCGCGCGCGGTGCGAATGTAGGGCTGGCCCAACACTTCCAGCATCGCCGAGCGCGTATATCGCGCGATGATTGCCGCACCTGCCGTGCCAAGCGTGATGATCGGGAGGATCGCGTGCCGCCACGTATCCTGACCGCCCGAGGGAAGCACGCCAAGCTTGACCGCGAACACAAGGACGAGAATGAGGCCCAGCACGAAGCTCGGCACTGTGTAGCCAGCGACCGAGAGCATCATCACCGTGCGATCGAGAAACGAATTTCGGTGCAGCGCGGCGTAGATGCCGGCTGGAATGCCGATGCTGACCTTGAGGAAAAATGCAGGAAGCGTGAGGGCAAGGGTGAGCGGAATGCGCTCAGTCACCACGGCCCAGGCATCGCGGCCATCACGCAACGATTGCCCCATATTGCCGCGAACGAGATTGTGGAGGTAGCCGAGGTACTGCTGCCAGACCGAAGCGTTGAGGCCGTAGTGCTCGCGAAACGCCTCGATCGCCTCCGGCGGAGCATCTGCTGACAAGATGAGCAGAGCGGGATCGCCGGTTGCAGCCAGAATCGTGAATGAGAAGGTCAGTACGAGAAAGATCGTCAAGATCGCGCGCCCGAGACGCGTCGCGATGTAGGTCAGCATGAGGCTGTGGTCCTCTCGTGTTCAGGCGGCGGCGCCGCGCGCCTGGTCGATACGTGTTCCCGCGCGATGGCAGGCGACGAGCCGCTCCCCATCGAACGGTTGAAGCTCAGGCCTCTCCCTACAGCAGCGATCGGTCGCGAGCGGACAGCGCGGATGAAAGGCGCAACCGTTCGGCACGTCGACGGGGCTCGGAGGATCGCCATCGAGTACGACGCGGCCTTTTCCGCGTGCTCGCGGGCTGGGTACAGCCGAAACCAGCGCCTGCGAGTAAGGATGCGCGGGCGCGCGCATGATCTCCTCGGGCCGCCCGGTTTCGACGATCCGTCCGAGATACATGACGGTCACGCGGTGGCTAACGTGGCGCACTACCTTGAGATCATGACTGATGAAGAGATAGGCGACGCCGAGCTTCTCCTGCAGATCCTTCAGCAGATTGATGACCTGCGCCTGAATGGAGACATCGAGCGCCGAGATCGGCTCGTCGCATACGAGTAGGCTCGGCTCGAGCATCAGGGCACGCGCCAGCACGACGCGCTGCCGCTGGCCGCCGGAAAGCTCATGCGGGTAGCGGTCGACGCTCGTGCGCGGCAGGCCTACGGCCTCGAACAACGACAGCATGCGATCGCGTCGCTGTTGGTTCGTCCCCTCGTTGAAGATATCGAGAGGCTCCATGGCCTGCACGCCGATCGGCAATCGGCGATCGAGGGCGCCGAGGGGATCCTGGTAGACCATCTGCATCCGCCGGCGACGTTCGCGCCATGCGCGCTTGCGGTCCGCGGTCACCGCATTGCCTTCGAATACGACGGTGCCTGAGGTCGGCGGAATGAGGCCGAGCACGAGCTTCGCGGTCGTAGACTTCCCGCAGCCCGATTCTCCGACGAGGCCAAGCGTCTCTCCGGCGCGGATTTCGAACGATACCCCGTCGACGGCCTTGAGTTCGGTCGACGGCGCGAACCAGCCGCCCGACTCCCTGACCTTATAGACGCGACGCAGATCTTTCACCGCGATCAGTGGTACGTCCGTCATGCGAATTCCAGAGCGCGATGAGGCGCCGATTGGCCGGTTCTGATCAGCGCGCACGCCGCGGCATGATCCGATCCGACCGTGCGCATCGTCGGCATGGTGGCGTTGCAGATCTGCGCGCTCGCTTCCGCGCACCGTGGCGCAAAAGGACATCCGGGCGGCAGATTATGAGGCTCCGGCACCTGCCCCGGGATCGAAATCAGACGGTCGAGCGGGCCGTCGATCTCCGGCAGAGCGGCAAGCAAGCCGCGCGTGTACGGGTGACGCGGCGTTTCGAAAACGCGATCGACCGGCGCGGATTCCACTGCGCGACCGGCGTACATGACAACCACGCGATCCGCCAGCTCGGCCACGATGCCGAGGTCATGACTGATGATCACGAGGCCCATGCCGGTCTCGCGGCGCATCTCCTTGAGCACCTCCAGGATTTGAGCCTGGATGGTGACATCGAGCGCGGTGGTCGGTTCGTCGGCAATGAGGAGATCGGGCTCGCCCGCGAGCGCCATCGCGATCATGACGCGCTGATTCATGCCGCCGGAAAGCTCGTGCGGATACTCCGACAGCCGCTGCGCCGCCGCCGCGATCTGCACTCGCTCGAGCAGACGGCGGGCCTCGGCCTGAGCCGAGCGCTCGCTCATGCCGCGATGAAGCACGAGGCTCTCGACGAGCTGACGACCGATGCGGTGCAGGGGATTGAGCGACGAAGTCGGGTCCTGGAAGATCATGGCGATGCGCTTGCCGCGAACCGCAGTCATCTCCCGCTCGCCGAGGCCGAGAAGTTCGCGGCCGTCGAGTTCGAAGCTACCGTTGACGCGCGCGCGCGGGCCGAGAAGCCCTAGTGCGCCAAGCCACGTGATGCTCTTGCCGGAGCCCGACTCGCCGACGATG
>CAZKZT010000314.1:0-4567 GCA_964557265.1 uncultured Hyphomicrobium sp. | reverse complement strand
CTCGCCGCCGACGACGCCGAGCGCTTCCCGCACGAGTTCTCGGGCGGACAGCGCCAGCGCATCGCCATCGCACGCGCCCTCTCAAGCCGGCCCGACGTCATCATCTGCGACGAGCCGACATCCGCCCTCGACGTCTCCGTCCAGGCACAGATCCTCAACCTCATGAAGGACCTCCAGGACGAACTCGGCCTCACCTACCTCTTCATCAGCCACAACCTTGCGGTGGTACGGCACATGGCAACGCGCATCGGCGTGATGTATCTCGGACGCGTCGTCGAGATGGCACCAACCGCCGAGCTGTTCGCCGCCCCCCGCCACCCCTATGCGCGGATGCTGCTCGACGCGGTGCCCGACCTCGCGATGTCCGGCCGCGCCCGCAAGATGGTCGAAGGCGAAATCCCGAATCCGATCGCGCCGCCGCCCGGCTGCGCCTTCAACCCCCGCTGCCCATCCGTCATGGACCGTTGCCGGCTCGAAGTGCCCACGGCCGCCGCACTCCCATCCGGCGACGCCCACGAAGTCGCGTGCCATGCCGTTTCCGAGGGCCGGATTTAACCCTGTCCCGCTTGCCGAACCGCACCACGGCTTTATGGTGGCGGCAACGCCATTGGCCCATCCAGGAGCCCCACTGATGTACGAGACGATTGCGCATAGAGGCCGCCTCGAGGACGAGCGCCTGACGACCGGCCATGGTCGTTACATCGCCGATCTCAAGCTGCCCCGGCTCGCGCACGCTTTCATGGTCCGTTCGGTCTATGCGCACGCGCTGATCCGCTCGATCGATACGGAGGCTGCCCGGGCCGCACCGGGCGTGCTCGCGGTTTTGACGGCAGCCGATCTCGCTGCCGACGGCATCGGCGACCTTCCCTGCGGCGTCGCGCTTCCGCGATCCGGCGGCGAAAAGGCCTATCAGGCGAGCCGGCCGGTGCTGGCGCGCGACCGCGTCCGCTGCGTCGGCGAATGCGTTGCGATGGTGGTCGCCGAAACCGTCGAACAGGCGGAAGCCGCGAGCGAGCTGGTCGAGATCGACTACGAAGCGCTCGATGCCGTCGCCGAAGTTGGCCCCGCACTCGCGGACGGTGCACCAGCGGTGTGGGATGAAGTGCCCGACAACATCGCCTTCATCTGGCAGAAAGGCGATGCTGCGGCCCAGGCGCCAATCTTCGCTGGCGCCGCGCACGTCGTGAATTTCACGTCACACGTGACGCGCGTCACGGCCTGCTCGATGGAGCCCCGCGGCGGCATCGGACTGATCGACGACGGCGGCCGCCTCGTTCTTCACGCCTGCACGCAGAGCCCGTTCAACATCAAGCCGGTGCTCGCGAACTTGTTCAAGGTCGATCCGGCCATGGTGCGCATCCTGTCGGGCGACGTCGGTGGATCGTTCGGCATGAAGAGCGGCGCCTATCCGGAGGACATCCTGGTGATCTGGGCGGCGCGCCGCCTCGGCCGTCCGGTGCGCTGGATCTCCGAGCGGCGCGAAGCCTTCCTCTCCGACGACCATGGCCGCGACGTCGAGATCAACGCCTCATTGGCACTTGATGAAAATGGCCGTTTCCTCGCACTCAAGGCGAACTTCGACGTCAACATCGGCTGCTATCTGTCCGGCCGCTCGCTGTTCATGATCGGCAACAGTGGCGGTATCGCGGGCGTCTATCGCATTCCATCGATCTCGGGCCTGATCCGCGGCGTCTTCACCAACATCCAGACCTCGGCACCCTACCGCGGTGCCGGCCGGCCCGAAGCCACCTACACCATCGAGCGCCTCATCGACCTCGCCGCACACAAGCTCGGCGTCGATCCGTTCGAGCTGCGCCGCCGCAATCTCGTGCCGCCTGCCGCGATGCCCTACGACACCGGCTTTACGTTCACGTACGACTGCGGCGAGTTCGAAGGCAACATGACCGGCGCCGCCGAGATTGCCGACTATGCGGGCTTCGCCGCGCGGCGTGCGGAGGCAGCGAAACGCGGCAAGCTGCGCGGGCTCGGCATCGCCAATCCGATCGAGGTCGCGGGTGGACCGTTCACCAAGCCCGGCAAGGATTTCTCATCTGTTCGTATTTCGAGCGATGGCACCGTCTCGATCAACGTGGGGATCATGAGCGTCGGTCAGGGCCTCGAGACGACGATGTCGCATATGGTTGCCCAGCGGCTCGGCGTCCCGATCGAGAACGTGCGCTACATCCAGGGCGATACCGACCTGCTGCCCGGCGGGCGCGGCAACGGTGGCTCGAGCAGCATCGGCGTCGGCGGGGCGTGCGTCGCAATCACGCTCGACAGCGCGATCGAAAAAGGACGCCAGCTCGCCGCCGACATGCTCGATGCCAAGTCTGATGACGTCGAGTTCGACGACGGTCATTTCCGCCTCACTGGCACCAACCGCGCGTTGGCGCTGACCGAGGTCGCCGCGCACGCGGAGAAGACGAGCGAGGACGGCTTCACCGCATCGGGCGAGTTCCAGCCGCCGGGCGTGACATTCCCCAACGGTTGCCACATGTGCGAAGTCGAGATCGACCCCGATACCGGCGCACTCGAAATCGCGCGCTACACGATCGTCGAGGACATCGGCAACGTCATCAATCCGGTCCTGGCGGAGGGCCAGATCCATGGCGGCGTCGCGCAGGGCGTGGCGCAGGCGATCGGCGAAACGATCGTCTATGATGGGGAATCGGCTCAGCTCGCCACGGGCTCGTTCATGGACTACATGATCCCGCGTGCGGGCGACCTGCCGAACATCACCATTCGCACGCGCTCGGTGCCGACCAAGGTCAACGCGCTCGGCGCCAAAGGCGTCGGCGAAGCAGGCACGGTCGGCTCGCTCGCCGCAACCATCAACGCGATCAGCGACGCGCTGGCGCCGCTCGGCGTCACGCATATCGAGATGCCTGCGACACCCGCCCGCATCTGGGAAGCCATCGCGCACGCGCGCAAGGCCAAGGCGGCGTGAAGCTGCGACACATGTCGACTGATTACGGTCTGGGAGGATCGCCATGCTGCTTGGATGCATTGCCGATGATCTGACCGGCGCCACCGATCTCGCCTTGATGCTGACGCGCGCAGGGATGCGCACCGTCCAGGTCATGCAGGTGCCGGAAAAGGATGACGATCTCTCGGACTTCGATGCTGTCGTCGTCGCGCTGAAGTCACGTACCTGTCCGCCGGGCGAGGCGGTGTCTCTGTCGCTGGCAGCGGCAGACGCGCTGAAGGCCGGTGGCGCGCGGCAGTTGTTCTTCAAATACTGCTCGACCTTCGACTCGACGGACGAAGGCAACATTGGTCCCGTCGCGGAGGCTCTGCTTGCGCATCTCGGCGCGCGGCAGGCGATGGTGTGCCCCGCATTCCCGACCAACAAGCGGACCGTCTACCAGGGCAACCTGTTCGTCGGCGATGTGCCGCTCGCCGAAAGCCCGATGAAGGATCACCCGCTGACACCGATGCGCGATTCGAACCTCGCGCGCGTGCTGCAGCGGCAGACCAAGCTCAAAGTCGGCCTCATCCCCTTCGCAATTGTCGACGCGGGACCGGAGGCGATCAAAGCCGCGATAGCTGCCGCGGACCAGCGTGACGAGCGTTTCCTCGTGCTCGATGCGATCACCGATCGCCACCTCGTCGACATGGGCACGGCGGCGGAGGGCATGGCGCTCATCACCGGCGGTTCCGGAATCGCGCTCGGCCTCCCTGCGAATTTCGTGCGGCAGGGACTGATGAAAGCGGCATCGGCGCCGCCGTCGATGAAGGCGCCGCAGGGCCGCGCCGCGATTTTCGCCGGGAGCTGCAGCGCCGCGACGAGAGGGCAGGTCCAAGCCGCGATCGCCGCAGGGTTGCCGACGCTGCGCATCGATCCGCTGGCGCTGGCGAACGGCGAAATCGGCCCGGCAAAGATCATCGCGTGGGCGACGAAGCAATCCTCGGACAAACCGCTCCTCGTCTATTCGAGCGCTGATCCGGATGCCGTCGCCGCCGCACAGGCGAAGCTCGGCCGTGACAAGGCCGGCCACATCGTCGAACAGGCGCTCGCCACCGCTGCGATCGGTCTCGCCGACGCTGGCTTCACCCGCATGATCGTCGCCGGCGGCGAAACGTCCGGCGCCGTCGTCAACGGCCTCGCCGTGACAACGCTCGAGATTGGCCCCGAGATCGACCCCGGCGTGCCCTGGACCCGTGCGATCGGTGGCCGCGAACTGGTGCTCGCCCTCAAATCCGGCAACTTCGGCGCGCCAGACTTCTTCCTCAAGGCGTGGGAGAAGCTGTCGTGAGCGAGGAAGCGCGCCTGCGCGAGCTGATCGTTGCGACCGGCGCGTCGCTGTTCAATCGCGGCCTGACACATGGCTCGACCGGCAACATCTCGGTAGCGCTCCCTGATGGTGGCTGGCTGATGACGCCGACCGGCTCGTCGCTCGGCACACTCGATCCTGCGCGGCTGTCGCGGCTCGACGTGAGCGGCCGCCACCTCGACGGCGACAAGCCGACCAAGGAAGCCTTCCTGCATACGACGATGTATGGCGCGCGGCCAGGCAGCGGCGCGGTCGTGCATCTCCATTCGACGCACTCGGTTGCGGTGAGTTGC
>CAZKZT010000313.1:0-4576 GCA_964557265.1 uncultured Hyphomicrobium sp. | reverse complement strand
TGCGCGAGCAGCGTCGTCCACACCATCGACTCGTATCCCTCGCCGATGACGGGTTGTGCCGCCATGTAGACGAGGATGGTTCCGAACAACGCCAGCGCGATGCCGACACTTCCGAGGATGAAGTATTTCCACGCCGCCTCGAGCGCTGCATGGGTGCGGTACATGCCGACCATCAACACGGTCGTCATGGTCGCCAGCTCGATCGCAACCCACATCAGGCCGATGTTGCTCGCGAGCAGCGCGAGGTTCATCGAGAACATCAGCGCCTGGTACATCGCATGATAGAAGCGCAGGTTTGTCGGCGTCAGGCGGCCAATTTCGAGTTCGTGCCCAATGTAGCTCGCGCTGAACACGCTGGTCGTAAAGCCAACGAACGTGCCGAGCACGATGAAGATCACATTGAGATCATCGACGAACAGGAACTGACCCGGTGCCGGCCGCGCAAAAAGCAATCCGATCGCCGCGAGCAGCGTCAGGAATGTCGCCAGAACATTGATCCGCGACGGCAGCTTATAGCCCGGCAGCGCAGCAAGAAGCAGGCCGGAAACGGCCGGGATAAGCAGGATGAGCTTCGAGAGTTCGAAGTGCGAGAGTGAATCGAACAGCGGTCTCATCGTTGCTGGCCCCGATAATCATCAAGCGCCTGCACATCGACCGAGTCGAACCGCTCGCGGATGCGGAACAGGAAGACGCCAATCACGATGAAGGCGACCAGCACCGAGAATGCGACGCTGATCTCGACCACCAACGGCATGCCTTGCGCGCCTGTAGCGGCCAGGACGAGCCCGTTCTCCAGCGACATGAATCCGACGATCTGGCTGACGGCGTTGCGTCGCGTCACCATCATCAGCATGCCAAGAAGCACGACCGACAACGCGAACGCGAGATCCTCGCGCGCCAGCGGATCGGCATCCGCCGCCGCCTTCAGCATCACCACCATCGACAGCGCCACGAGCCCCATACCGGCCAGCATCGTGAGGCCGATGCCGCCGACCGTTTCGATCGAACGGTGGATGCCGAGCCGAACGACCACGCGGTGCAGCGCCAGTGGAATGATGATCGCCTTGAGAATGAGTGCGATCGCCGCCGTGACATAGAGGTGCGGCGCGCTCTGCACGTACGCCTGCCACGTCACAGACAGCGTAAGAATGACCGCATGCAACGCAAACAGGTTGATCAGGCTCGACATGCGCGTCTGATAGAGCAGCAGGAAACTCGCGAGGACGAGCCCGCCCGCCAGCAAATGCGCGACATCGAGGACAAAGCGTTCCATCAGAAGGTCCTCGAGACGAACAGCAGCAGCGTGCCGAGCAGGCCGAGCATGAGCGCGACGCCGAGAAAATCGGGGACGCGGAACACCCGCATCTTGGCAATCGAGGTCTCGAACACGACGAGCAGAAATCCGCCAGCGGCCAGCTTCGCGAGGTAACTCGCCGCGCCACCGATATGAGCAACGATACCCGCACCGCTCGACGCGATCCCCCATGGAAAGAAGATGCAGGAGATCAGCGAAATATAGAGCAGGAGTTTCAGCGCCGCGGCGAGCTCGATCATCGCGAGATGGCGGCCCGAGTACTCCAGCACCATCGCCTCGTGCACCATCGTCAGCTCCAGATGCGTCGCGGGATTGTCGACCGGAATGCGGGCGTTCTCCGCGACCGCGACGATAATGAGGGCGACCAGCGCGAGGCCGAGCGAAACACGCAGGCTCGCGTGATCCAGCATGAAATTGGCGATGTGCGACAGCTGCGTCGAACCTGCAATCAGCGCGACGACAAAGACAATCATGATCATCGCAGGCTCGGCGAGCGAGGAAAACATCATCTCACGGCTCGATCCGAGACCGCCAAAGCTGGTGCCGACGTCCATGCCCACCAGTGCCAGGAACACACGCACGCTTCCGAGCAGCGCGATGATGGCGATTAGGTCCGCCGTCCAGCTGAAATGAAGGCCGGTCGCGAACGTGGGAATCAGCGCCGCGGCCACCCACGTCGCGGCGAGCATCATGTACGGCGCGCTGCGGAACAGCCACGACGCATTGTCCGCGAGCACGACCTCCTTGCGCGCCAGGCGAAGCAGATCGCGATAGGGCTGCAGAAGCGGCGGGCCTTGGCGGCGCAGCAGCCGCGCCTTGATCTTGCGCGTATAGCCGAGCAGCAGCGGTGCCAGGGCCAGCACCAGCATCATCTGCACGCCTTGCACGGCGAGGTCGAGAATCACGCCCATATCGCGACCACCAGCAACAGGAGAATGAGTGAGACGAAGACGAAACTGAGATAGCGGCGGATACTCAGGAACTGCAGGTGATTGAATTTCTCAGCAGCCCAGGCGACCAATCCACTCAGCGGCGCATAGGCAAACTCCCAGATCGGATCGCGCACGACGACGGTGAGCTTGGCGGGCCGCGGATCACCCGGCGGTGGCATATCGACGGTGTCTTTCGCCATCAGCACGCTTTCTCCGAAGACGCGCCGGATGGGCTGGGCGAAGCTCTCACCCGTGTATTGCGTCGCCGGATCGGCATTCGGGAAACCGCAATCCCACATCGGCGCGCGGCGAACGGCTTTGCTCGCGAAGCGGTGGATGATCTGGATCGTCACCAGCGTCGTGATGGTGATGAAGACGAACACGAGCAGACCGTTGTACGAACTGCGGCTCTCCGCGATCGGCACCACCGACCAGCCGGGTATCGTCGATTGCTGCGGCATGGCCGCGCCGACGGCGCTCGAAGCAACGGGCGCGAGGGCGTCGATCACCAGCGCCGGCAGGAGGCCCGTGATCAGACACAACCCCAGCAATACGAACATGCTGGCGCGCGAAGCGATGTCGGTCTCCACCGCGGCAGCCACCTCGGCGGATCGCGGACGCCCGAGAAAGGCAATGCCGTAGGCGCGCACGAAACAGGTCGCCGACAGCGCCGCCGCAAGCGCCAGCATCGCGCCAGCCGCCGGCACGGCGAACTTGAGACTCCAGTCCGGCAACTCGGGGCTCAACAGCACCGCCTGGAACATCAGCCACTCGCCGACGAACCCGTTCAGCGGCGGCAGCGCCGAGATCGCGAGACAACCGCCGAGAAACACGAACGCCGTCTGCGGCATTCGGCGGATCAGCCCGCCCATGCGCTCGATGTCGCGATGGCCCGTTGCGGTCAGCACCGCGCCGGCGCCGAAGAACAACAGGCTTTTGAAGAGCGAGTGGTTGAAAACGTGCAGCAGTGCCGCGGTGAACGCGAGTGCGGCGGCACCGGGCATCGCGTTTGCCTTGAAGGCGAGCGCGAGACCAAGACCGATGAAGATGATGCCGATGTTCTCGACCGTACTGTAGGCGAGCAGCCGCTTGAGATCGCGTTGCATCAGCGCATAGAGGACACCGAGCACAGCCGTCACGCTCGCCATCGCCAGCACGACGAGGCTCCACCACCACTGCGGCGTGCCGAGGAGATCGAACGTGATGCGGACGAAAGCATAGACGGCAACCTTCGTCATCACGCCGCTCATCAGCGCGGAAACGTGGCTCGGCGCCGCGGGGTGCGCCAGCGGCAGCCAGACGTGCAGCGGCACCAAACCGGCCTTGGAGCCGGCGCCCGCCAGCGCCAGCGCCAGCACGAGCCCCTTCAGCCAATCGGGATGGCTGGCGAGGCGCATGTCACCGAACGCGTACCCGCCACCGGCTCCCGCCAGCAGTCCGAACGAGAGCAACAGCGCGAACGTGCCGAAGCTGGCCATCAGGATGTAGATATAACCGGCGCGACGGTTGTCCTCATCGTGATGGTGCGACAGCACCAGGGCCCATGACGACAGCGACATGAACTCCCAGGCGACGAGGAACGCGAAAGCGTCGTCGGCCATGAGCACGAGATTCATGCCGGCCAGGAACGTCGGATAAAACGGCAGCACGCGCCCGGGCGCCTCCTCGTGCCGGCCGTAGCCGAGCGCATAGAGGCTCGCAGCGGCGGCGCCCAGGTTGACGACGGCCTGGAAGAAGAGTGACAGCGCATCGAGGCGGAGGCGCGCGCCGATCCATGGCAATCCGAGCGGCAGCGTGGCGGCGGCCGGCGGCGCATTGGCGAGAAGCCCTGCAACAGCGAGCGCGAAAAGGAACAGCGCTGTGGCGAGGCAGATCGAATAGACGATCGCCGTAGCCGACCGCCACCGGTGAACGGCAACAGCCAGCGCGGCCGTTCCGAGCAGAACGGCTATGGCCCAGAGCATGGCCCAGATCGTCATAAGGTACTGCCCCCCTGCATCCCGGAAGCGATGCAGAACTGCAAAAAGATGAGAGAAGCCCTGACGCCCCACGAGGTGGCGACATCTCCAGCCGCATCGTCACGCGACATCACGCGGCCACAGGCGAGTGCCTCCCGGCTGACGCCGGAATTCCCAACCCTGACTACGTGGTGGCGCATCTGGATGACAGCCGGGCCCGCGATCCGAAAAGGAACGCTGCGGGCGGGCGGTATTCACTCGCGTCGTGCAAAGTCTGCATAACCGGGCCCATAAAGCAACCGTGAAACCTGCGCCTTTTTGCCTTGCTGCCCGGCGGCCCGCCATCGACAGCCACCGGGCCGCCCGCGTCG
>CAZKZT010000312.1:0-4598 GCA_964557265.1 uncultured Hyphomicrobium sp. | reverse complement strand
GGTGCGCGCGACTTTCTCGTGCCGTCGCGCACCTTCCGGGCTCGACGCGGTGAGGATCGGCGTCGGGAACTCGTTGAAGCCGGCGTCGTGCATGCGCGAGCGGATCGAGCGGGTGATCGCGAGCCGCTTCATGATGATTGCGTGCAGCGTATCGCGGCGCAGATCGAGGAAGCGGTAGGTGAGGCGCAGGTCCTCCGGATAGTCGGGCTCGCCGAACACGGGAACCGGCAGCTCCTTGGCTTCCGACAGCACCTCGATTTCGGCGGCGTAGACCTCGATCTCGCCAGTCGCGAGCTCGGCGTTGATCGTGCCTTCGGGGCGCTCGCGCACCTTGCCGTCGATGCGCACGACCCACTCCGAGCGCAGCCGCTCGGCGGTCTTGAACGCGGCGGTGTCGGGATCGATGACGACCTGGGTCAGTCCATAGTGGTCGCGCAGATCCACGAACAGCAGCCCGCCGTGGTCGCGGACACGATGAACCCAACCGGAAAGGCGCGCGGTCGCACCGATGTCGGACTTCCTGAGGTCGCCGCAGGTGTGCGAGCGGTAGCGGTGCAGACTGGCGTCGGCCATGGCCGGGGCTCCTTCACGCGGGGGCGTGGTTCTCAAGTGTGGGGCGCACCCGCCGCGAGCGACGCGTCGGGTTGCGGCGAATGATGTCGGATCGGGGCGGAAAAGCGCACGCGCTGCCGGGGTTGTCAAGGTCGGGGCCTACACCCCACACGGGAGCCTGCCGGTCGCACCCGCGCCACCTGCGACACCCCCTGCGACAACGCCGTGAGCGTGCCGCAAAGTCCGGCGGCAGAATCTGATTTGATTTTTCCGCGGCCAACTCTAAAAGCTCGCGCGCGTTGAGGCCCTTGTGTCTCGATTTTTGCGCTCGTCGAGGTGGATGGTTCGGCATTTGGGAAGCCCCCGGGAGGATCCCGCGGCTTGCCCGGTCGTCTCCGCAGAACGAGCCGTCCCGCGAAAGCGCGCTGGCCATGGCCACACCCTCTGTCTTCAAGCCGAAGAAACCCCGTCGCACGCCCGCCCGCACCTCACTCGGACCGGTGGCGGACCTCGAGCAGCACCTGCCCTCCGAGTGGTGGCGCAAGCTGTTCAACGCGCTCTACGTGAAGACCGACGGCGACGTGGTCGAGAATGGAGAGAATACCCGCCGCGAGGTCGACTTCCTGATCGCGGCTGCCGCGGTGCAGCCCCACAGCGCCATTCTCGACCTGTGCTGCGGCCAGGGGCGGCACGTGCTGGAACTCGCGCGCCGCGGTTTCAAGAGTGTGATGGGCGTCGACCGCTCGCGCTACCTGATCAGGCTCGCCCGCAAGCGCGCCCAGGCGGAAGGCTTGAACGTGGTGTTCAAGGAAGGCGATGCGCGCAATCCGCGGCTGCCCGAGTCGAGCTTCGACTGCGTCGCCATCATGGGCAACTCGTTCGGCTACTTCTCGAACAAGCAGGACGACGAGAAGGTGCTGGTGACGGTCGGCAAGATGCTGCGCCCGTCCGGCCAGATCGTGCTCGACATTACCGATGGCGCCTACATGGCCGAGCATTTCGAGCGCCGCTCCTGGGAATGGATCGACGAGCACCACTTCGTTTGCCGCGAGCGCTCGATCTCGGCCGACCGTGAGCGGCTGATCTCGCGCGAGGTGATCGTCAACGATGAGCAGGGCGTGATCGCGGACCAGTTCTACGCCGAGCGCCTCTATACGCGCGACAGCATCGCGCGGCTCCTGGAAAAGACCGGGTTCCGCAATGTGCGCCATCACGGCAGCGCCGAAAGCGTGTCGGACCGCGACCAGGACCTCGGCATGATGGCGCGTCGCATCCTGCTGACGGCCGATGCCCCGATCCCGGTTGCGCGAAAGGCGCGCGGCAAGGCGCAGAAGATCGATGTCACGGTGCTGCTCGGCGATCCGCGACTGCCCGACGACATCAAGCTCGGCGGCCAGTTCAATCCGGAGGATATGGACACGATCCGCAAGCTCAAGAGCGCGCTGGCCGAACTGCCGAACTATACCTTCCGTTACCTCGACAACCACGCGACTCTGCAGCGCGATCTCGACGAGCTGCGCACGGATCTCGTGCTCAATCTGTGTGACGAAGGGTTCAACAACGATCCCTTCAAGGAGCTGCACGTCCCGGCGCTGCTGGAGTTGCGGCGCTTGCCGTACACGGGTGCCGCGCCGGGCGCTCTGGCGGCCTGCTATGACAAGGGCCTCGTGCGCGCTGTCGCGATGACGCTCGACGTGCCGGTGCCGCTCGAGACCTACGTGCGGCCGGGCGATCAGGGCGCGACGCTGCCCTCGGTGTTTCCGGCCATCCTCAAGCCGAACTACGGCGACAGCTCGCAGGGCATCACCAAGGATGCCGTCGTCCACAACAAGGGCGCGCTGATCGACTACCTCGAAAAGCTGCGCGCCGAATTCCCCAAGCGTCCGATCCTGGTTCAGGAATACCTGACCGGGGCGGAATACAGCGTCGGGCTGATCGGCAATCCCGACCAGGGGTTGCGCGCGCTGCCCATCCTCGAAGTCGACTACTCGCGGCTCGATCCCGCGCTGCCGCGCATCCTCGGCTACGAATCGAAGTGGGATCCGGAGAGCCCTTACTGGACCGAGATCCGGTATCATGAAGCGCGGCTCAGCGATAACCAGCAGGCACAGCTCATCGAGCACGCGATGCGCCTGTTCGAGCGGCTGGGGTGCCGCGAGTACGCACGCATCGATTTCCGCACGGATGCCAGGGGCGAAATCAAGTTGCTGGAGGTCAATCCAAATCCGGGTTGGTGCTGGGACGGAAAGTTCAATCTCATGGCCGGGTTCCAGGGTACGCGGTACGCGGAGATGCTGGCGCAGATCCTCGCGGCGGCCGAGGAGCGTCTCGGCATCGTCGCCAAGCCGCAGAAGGCGCAGGCGGCCTGATGGCGTCGCTGGCGGACACGTGACTGTCGTGCGGCGAGGGCCGATTCCCGGCGCGCCAAGCCGCTTGCCCGTTCCCTATTTGCCGCACGCGATCAATTTGTTGTCATGTCCGGATGTGATCGTGTTGGATCGCCGGTGAACGCCGCGCGCAATTGGCTTGCAGTTGCTGGTCGCCCGATGCAGCATCCGCCGGACACTAGGGATTCGTGCATTGCCGGTCACAACGCCATGGCAGCGTAGCCGTCCCGCAATCCTGGCCCGCTGATGCGCGTGCATCCAGCGAGCGGGCACACGGGAGAGGGAAACGCGATGTCGGGGACGGGTGAGCCGCGGCGCTCCTTTGCCTTCACCTTTGGATTGGAGCGGCTGGGCCTGGTCGCGCTGCGCGCACCGAAGGTGACCGCCGCGCTGATTCTGGTCCTCTCGATCCTTGCCGTGTTCGGCGTCATGCGCCTGAAGGTCGATGACAGTCTCTCTGAGCTGTTCCGCACCAACACGAAGGAGTTCCTCCAGTACGAAGAGATCGACCGGCGCTTCCCGTCGAGCGAGTACGATGTGCTCGTCGTTATCGAGGGACCGGATCTCCTCAGCCGCGAGAAGCTGAAAGCCGTCAACGACACGATCGTCGACCTGCAGCTGACCGACGGCGTCAACGGCCTCGTGTCGATGCTGTCGGCGCGCGACAAGCCGGACGCGACCGGCTACGCGGCGCCGATCGTGCCAGACGATCTGCCGGAAGGCGCCGCCTATGACGAAGTCATCGCCAAGCTCAAGGCGAACGAGATCGTGTCCGGCAAGTTCCTGTCGGAGGATGGGACGCTGGCGCTCGCCGTCATCGCGCTCGACCGGAAGTTGGTCGAGGAGCGCGGCGCGAAAGAGGTGATCGGCGGTATTCTCGCCGAGGCTGAAAAGGGACTGCAGGGGACGGGGCTGAAGGTCCAGCTCACCGGCGCGCCGGTGATGCAACTCGAAATTCGTAACGCCGTCGAGCGTGACCGCTTCGTCTACAACGGCCTTGGCTTCCTGTTCGGCGGGATCATCGCCTACCTGTTCTTCCGCCGCGTATCGCTGACGCTGCTCGCCGTCGTCGGGCCGTCGATCGCGATCCTGTGGACGCTCGGCGTTCTGGGTGGTCTGGATTTCCGCCTCAATCTGTTCATCAACGTGATTACGCCGCTGATCCTGGTGTCCGGTTTCTCGGACAGCATGCATCTCGTGTTCGCGATCCGGCGCGACATCATGGCGGGCGTTGACCGGCTCACGGCCGCGCGCGAAGCGGTGCTCGATGTGGCGCCGGCTTGCCTGCTGACCGCGATGAACGCAGCGCTGGCGCTGCTCTCGTTCTCGTTCGCCGAGTCGGCACTGATCCGGACTTTCGGTTTCGCAGCCCTGATGGCGGTCGCGATCTCCTACATCGCGGTCGCGGTGGTGGTGCCGACGCTTGCCGCCCTGCTGGTGCCGAACGAGAAGCCGCCTGAAGTGGCCGTCGAGCCGAATACCGATGGTGGCTTCGGGGTCCTCGGCCGCATCACCGAGGCGATCGTGCGCCGCGTGATTTCGGCGCCGCTGGCATTCAGTCTCGCTGGGGTAGCCGCGGTGGCGCTGACCGGCCTCGCCTATAGCCAGCTCGTACCGCAGTATCGCCTCGCCGATCAGGTGCCGGACAAGGAACATGCG
>CAZKZT010000311.1:0-4623 GCA_964557265.1 uncultured Hyphomicrobium sp. | reverse complement strand
GGGCATGCCACGCGAGAACATCCTCCTCTGCGACACCAAGGGCGTGATCTACCAGGGCCGCACGGAGGGCATGAACCAGTGGAAGTCCGCCTATGCCGCGAAGACCAAGGCGCGGACGCTGGCCGACGCGCTGAAGGGCGCGGACGCGCTGTTTGGCCTTTCGGCGAAGGGGGCCGTGACCCAGGACATGGTCAAGCGGATGGCGCCGAAGCCGATCATTTTCGCGATGGCCAATCCCGATCCCGAGATCACGCCCGAAGAGGTGTACGCGGTGCGCGCCGATGCCATCGTCGCGACGGGGCGGTCGGACTACCCGAACCAGATCAACAATGTGCTCGGGTTCCCGTTCATCTTCCGCGGCGCCCTCGATGTGCGTGCGCGTGAGATCAACACCGAGATGAAAATTGCCGCGGCGCGTGCGCTGGCGGGTCTTGCGCGCGAGGAGGTGCCGGATCAGGTCGCCGCCGCGCTCTACGGCCGCCGCCCGACGTTCGGCCCCGAGTACATCATACCAGCACCGTTCGATCCCCGGTTGATGACGCACGTGCCGCCAGCGGTGGCCCGCGCGGCGATGGAGACGGGGGTCGCGCGCACGACGCTCGTCGATGTCGATGCCTATAAAGGTCGCCTGGCCGGCCGCCTCGATCCGCTCGCCGGCTGGCTCACTCAGACGCTGGAGCGCGCGCGCAGCAATCCCAAGCGCATCATCTTCGCTGAAGGCGAGGAGCCGGCGGTGATCCGCGCCGCCAACGCGTATCTCGGGCAGGGTTACGGCCGGCCGCTGCTGGTCGGCACGACCGAAACCGTGAAGAAGAATTTCAAGGAGCTTGGCGTTCGCCTCAAGGACGAGTTCACGCTGGTGGACACGCGCCATTCGCCTTACGCCGCCGAATTCACCGACTATCTCTACGCGCGGCTCCAGCGCCATGGCTACCTGCGTCGTGACTGTGAGCGTCTCGTGCTGAACGAGCGCAATGTTTTCGCCGCGCTGATGGTCGTGCACGGCTATGCCGATGCCATGGTGTCAGGCGCGACGCGCAACTTCTCGAGCGTGCTGCAGGACGTGCAGCGGGTGATCGATCCGAAGCCGGGCCGGCGCCTGATCGGTGTGTCGCTGGCGCTGTGCCGCGGCCGCGCCGTGTTGGTGGCGGATACCTGCGTCACCGACATGCCGACGGCGGAACAGGTCGCCTACATCGCAATCGAGGCGGCTCGTGCCGCGCGCAATTTCGGCATGGAACCGCGTGTCGCGATGATCGCCTATTCGACCTTCGGCCAGCCGCGTGGCGAGCGCTCGGATCAGATGAGCGAGGCGGTCAAGATCCTCGACCGGCGCGGCGTCGACTTCGAGTACGACGGCGAAATGTCGGCGGACGTGGCGCTCAATCCGGACCTCGGGCGCATGTATCCGTTCTGCCGTCTCACGGGCCCCGCCAACGTGCTGGTCATGCCGGCGTTCCACGCGGCGTCGATCTCGACCAAGATGCTGAAGGAGCTCGGCGGCGCGACCGTGCTCGGGCCGATCCTGACCGGCCTTTCGCACCCGGTTCAGATCTGCCCGCTCGGCGCCATGGACAACGACATCCTGCCGCTGGCCGCACTGGCCGCGTGCAATATCGGGGGGTGAGACGGCGGAGCGATCAGCTCCGTTCGAGCGCCCGTTCGAGCCGCTTGCTGAGGAGCCACGAGAGGCCGAGGAAGCCGATCAGCATGATCGCGCCGAGGCTCGACGATGCCTCCGTCATCGTCTTCTCCGACAGCTTGCCGAAGGCGTAGCCTGCGTAGACCACGGCGCCGGACCAGATGCCTGCCGCGATGAAATTGAGAACCAGGAACGTCGGCCAGGGCAGCGGCGAGATGCCGTAGGCGAACCCGGCGACACCGCGGATGCCGTGCGGATAGCGGTGCAACAGGATCATCCAGATGTGATGGCGGTGCGCGAGCTGAGCAGCCGTCCGCATGGCGTTCATCAGCCGCGGGTAGGATTTGAGCCAGCCGATCCCGTACCGCCGCCCGACCCAGAAGCGGATCACGTCGCCGAGGAAGCTGCCGATCCAGCACACCGCAAGCAGGGGCCCGAGGCTCAATGCTCCGGCGTGCGCGGCATAGCCCGCAAACATGCCGAACAGCAGGCTGTGGCTGGCGGCGTAGCCGAACATCAGCGAGTAGGCGATGTCACCGTGCTGGCGAATCAACTCGAGGAACGAGGCGAGGTCGGTCGGAATGATCAAGGCGGCTTCCTCGTGGCGCGAGAGCGTTCGCTATCATCGACCAGCGCCTCTGCCAAGTGGAGCGGCCTCAATCCCGTCGGATGGATCGTCAGCCGCGCCCGAGCCATTTCGACCAGCGGCTCTTCTTTGCTTCCGGGGCGGGGGCGTCGTCGGCCTCCCCGTTCAGCTCCTTGACGAAACTGCCGAAGAATTCGTCCGCAAGTTTTTTCGAGGTGGCCTGGATCAGGCGGCCGCCGAGCGTCGCAATCTTGCCGCCGACCTCCGCCTTGGCGTCGTAGGCGAGTTTCGTCGTATCCGCATCGACCTCGGTCAGCACGACGCGGGCGCGGCCCTTGGCGAACCCGGCGGCGCCGCCCTGGCCCTGGCCGACGATGTTGTAGGACGACGGCGGGTCGAGGTCTTCGAGCGTCACGTTGCCGTTGAAGGTCGCTGAGATCGGCCCGATCTTCAGCGTCACCTTGGCCGCGAGATCGGTCGGTGAACGCTGCTCCAGTTCCTTGCAGCCGGGGATCGTGCGTTTCAGCACCTCGGGATCATTGAGTGCGGCCCAGACGACTTCGCGGGGGGCATTGATCGTGTACTCGCCGGTGATGTCCATGGCCTTCAGCCTTCTTGTTGGTCAGGAGACGTTGTTGCTGTCGGCGCCGATGTCGGCAATGCGCCGGGCGCGCCATGAAGCGCCGATCCGCTCGAAGAGCAGCGGCGTCGCATTGGCAAGGTGCGGTGTTTCGAGGTCGATGCCGAGCGCCGGGCCGAGGACATAGAGAATGCCGCCATGGGCCACCAGCGTCGACCGCTTGCCGCTCGCCTGCGAGAGCCCGCGGGCGATGCCCTCGCGTGCGCGACGCACGAAGAGATCGAGCGTTTCGCCGTTCGGCGGCGCCGCGCGCCAGTCGTATTCCGCCGACGAGGTGCCGACGAGGTCGCCGAACCAGCGTTCGCGCAGGCCGTCCTCGGGCTCGGGAGCGACGCCATGCGGGCGGCCGAGGATTTCCGCCGTCACCCACGCGCGCGGCATCGTGCTCGCGATGATGCGTTCGATGCGCTCGCCCTTGAGCGCATCCGAGGCCGCCTCGGCCTGCGCGAGACCGCGCGCGTTGAGGGGCTGTTCGGCGGTCTGGAAGATGCGCGTGTGGTTGCCGTCTGTCTCCCCGTGGCGCACGAAAAAGAAGCGCGTGCAGGCTGGCGCGAGCGGATCCGCACGCGCCAGCCGGAAGAGTTCGTCGAGACCGCGGTGATGATAACCCGGTGTGGTGAGAGACATTGTGTGTCCAGGGTCACACGATCTCGAACAGGCCAGCCGCGCCTTGGCCGCCGCCGATGCACATGGTCACGACAGCGTACTTCTCGCCGCGCCGCTTGCCCTCGATCAACGCGTGGCCGGTGAGGCGCGCGCCGCTCATGCCATACGGATGGCCGACCGAGACGGCGCCGCCGTTGACGTTCAGGCGTTCCCACGGAATGCCGAGTTTGTCGCGGCAGTAGATGACCTGCACCGCGAATGCTTCATTCAGCTCCCAGAGGCCGATGTCTTCGACCTTCAGACCAGCCTTCTTCAGCAGCTTCGGCACCGCGAACACCGGACCGATACCCATTTCATCGGGCTCGCAGCCGACGACCTCGAAGCCGCGATAGATGCCGAGCGGCTTCAGGCCGCGCTTCTGTGCTTCCTTATCGCTCATGACCACCGTCGCCGAGGCGCCGTCCGAGAGCTGGCTCGCGTTACCCGCGGTGATGAAGTTGCCCTCGCCCATGACGGGCTTGAGCTTCGCCAGGCCCTCGATGTTGGTCTCGGGCCGGTTGCCTTCGTCCTTGGTCAGCGTGAACGGCTCGTGTCCGGCGACCTTGCCCTCTTTGTCGTAGAGGGTCTTGACCGCGGTGAGCGGAACGATCTCGTCGTTGAACTTGCCCGCCTGCTGAGCGGCGGCGGTGCGGCGCTGGCTTTCGAGCGCATATTCGTCCTGCGCTTCACGGCTGATGTTGTAGCGCTTCGCCACGTTGTCGGCGGTCTGGATCATCGACCAGTAGATTTCCGGCTTGTGCTCGACGATCCAGTCGTCGCGCGTGCGGAACTTGTTCGCGTTCTCGTTCTGCACGAGGCTGATCGACTCGAGGCCGCCAGCGACGTAGATGCCGCCGCCATCCGAGCGCACGCGCTGCGACGCCATGGCGATCGTCTGGAGGCCCGACGAGCAGAAGCGGTTGACCGTGGCACCGGCCACCGACACCGGCAGTCCGGCCCGGGTCGCGATCTGGCGAGCAATGTTGCCGCCCGTTGCGCCTTCCGGCATCGCGCAACCCATCAGCACGTCATCGACTTCCTCGGGGGCGACGCCTGCGCGCTTCACCGCTTCCGCGACAGCATGTCCGCCGAGGCTGGCGCCATGGAGAT
>CAZKZT010000310.1:0-4646 GCA_964557265.1 uncultured Hyphomicrobium sp. | reverse complement strand
CCCTGTCAATCGCGCGTTCGGCGATCGCACGGGAGAACGCTCAGCCGGCGCCGGGGGCGGTCTGTTCGAAGCCGACGAAGACGTCGATGTCGCCGGCGCGCGCGCCTTCCGGCACGTCGAAGGTGACGGTGCGGACTTGCGAGAAGTAGCCGATCGGCTTGTCGAGGCTGACGACCGATTCGATGCTGGCGCGATCGGCGGCGATACGCGCGCGCTTTGCGTCGAGGACGGATACCGAGATCGGCAACGAGATCGAGCCCGGCCGCCCGCGGGGCCCGAGCAGGATGCGGCCCGAGAACCCGTATTTCACCGTTACGCGGCCGCCCTGGATCGAGCACTCGCGCGCCGTCCGGGTGATCTCGCCGCGGTGCATGACGCCGAGGCCGTCACCGGCGCGGCCCGGCTCGTAAATGGTAATGTGATGATCGCGCGAGGCGACCTGGAAGCGCGGGCAGCCATGTGCCACGTCGCCGACGCCGCCAGCGCCATCAGCCTTCGCGGAGGAAAGCAGGCCTTCCTCGGTGACGCCGCGCTTGGAGGGGCCGGTCGATGCGGTGCCGCCGCCGAACATGCCGCCCATGCCCGAGGTGAGCGTGGACATGCCGCAACCGGAGACCATGAGGCCGATTGTTCCGGCAACGAGCAGGCGGATGCCCGCCGAGTGCCACGACCGCGATGCTACTGCCACTAGATCCCCGTTCGGCTTCGACGGCCATCCCCCGACGACCGCATCCCTCTCGTTCCGGCACACGTTGCCCGGCGCACAGGTCATGGCCCGATCGCGGGCCCCATTGTGCTTGATTTTATTCGGCAACTGTAGCACCTCGCTCAAACCCGTGCCAAGCTGAGATGGCTGATATCCATCGCGCCGAGCCGGCAGCCCGAAAGCTGGTTAACCTCATCATGTCCCAACCCGCGACCCCATCCGATCCAGCCTCCTCGCGAGCGGCGCTGACCATTCTGGTCGCCGCGCCCCGCGGCTTCTGCGCGGGCGTCGATCGAGCCATTCAGATCGTCGAACTAGCGCTGGCCCGATTCGGCGCGCCGGTCTATGTGCGCCACGAGATCGTTCACAACCAATTCGTTGTCGAGAATCTGAGGCAGAAAGGCGCCATATTTGTGGAGGAGCTCGACGAGATCCCGGAAACGGACGCGCCTGTGATATTTTCGGCGCATGGCGTTCCTAAGGCGGTGCCGGCGGCCGCCCGGCTGAGGAAGATGTTCTACCTCGACGCCACCTGCCCCCTGGTCTCGAAGGTCCACGTCGAAGCCGAGCGCCACCATGCGACCGGGCGCGCAATCCTGCTGATCGGCCATGCCGGCCACCCTGAAGTGATCGGCACCATGGGACAGCTTCCCGACGGCGCGGTGCGGCTGATCGAGACCGCGGCAGATGCGCGCGCCATCGAGGTCGACGACCCCGATAATTTGGCGCTCATCACGCAAACGACCCTGTCAGTCGACGACACCGCCGATATCGTCGCAATCCTCAAGGAGCGGTTTCCCACGATCGCGGTCCCTCACAAAGAGGACATCTGCTACGCGACGACCAACCGGCAGGCGGCGGTCAAGCGGATCGCGCCGCGTTGCGATCGCGTGATCGTCGTCGGCGCGCCGAACAGCTCGAACTCTTTGCGTCTGGTCGAGGTCGCCGAGCGGGCCGGCTGTCCGAAGGCGCTGCTGATCCAGCGCGCGCACGAGCTGCCCTGGGAGGCCTTCGAGGGCATCAAGACGCTCGGCGTCACAGCCGGTGCGTCGGCGCCGCAGGTGCTGATCGACGAGATCATCGACGCCTTCCGCGCCCGCTTCGACGTGACGGTCGAGACGGTGGTCACTGCCGAGGAGAGCATCGCCTTCAACGTGCCGCGTGAGTTGCGTGACGACGCCCCGCCGCGCCGCCGCGCGCAGGGTTGAGGCGTCCATGGCGGTCTATACCGAGGTCAGCGACGACGATCTGGCGCGCTTCATCGATCGCTACGCGCTCGGCGCGCTGCTGTCGTGCAAGGGCATCGCGGAAGGCGTCGAGAACACCAACTTTCTGGTGCGCACCGAGAAGGCGCCGTTCATCCTGACGCTCTACGAGCGCCGCGTGAACCGTGACGATCTGCCCTTCTTTCTGGGGCTGATGGAGCATCTCGCCGGAAATGGCCTGAGCTGCCCGACGCCCGTGCGCGACAAGAATGGCGCGATCCTGCAGGAGCTGGCGGGTCGCCCGGCGGCGATGGTGACGTTCCTCGATGGTGTGTGGATCCGGCGGCCGCGAGTCGAGCACTGCGGTCAGGTCGGAAGCGCGCTGGCCGCGATGCACAACGCGGGGCAAGGTTTCGAGCTGCGCCGGGAGAATGCGCTCGGCCTCTCCGGCTGGCGGCCGCTTTACGAGCGCTTCCGCGACCATGCCGATGAGATCGCACCGGGGCTGCGTTCGACGATCGAGGCGGAGCTCGATCATCTCGATTCTCATTGGCCACGCGAGATCCCCGAGGGCGTGATCCACGCCGACCTCTTTCCCGACAACGTGTTCTTCATCCAGGACCGGCTGTCGGGCCTCATCGATTTCTACTTCGCGTGCAACGACGCGTTCGCCTACGACCTCGCTGTCTGCCTCAACGCGTGGTGCTTCGAGGCGGATCATTCCTTCAATCTGACCAAGGGGCAGGCACTGCTGCGCGCCTACGATGCCGTGCGCCCGCTCGATGCGGCGGAACGGGCGGCGCTGCCGCTGCTCGCGCGCGGCTCGGCGCTGCGGTTCCTGCTGACGCGGGCCTACGACTGGATCAACACCCCGCCCGATGCGCTGGTGAAGCGCAAGGACCCGCTCGAATACCTGCGCCGCCTGCGCTTCCACCAGTCGGTCGCTTCGGCAAGCGAGTACGGGCTCGGCTGATGGCCACGCGCGAGAAACCTCACGTCATCATCCATACGGATGGCGCCTGCTCGGGCAATCCGGGGCCGGGCGGCTGGGGCGCGATCCTCGAATCGGGCGCTCACCGCAAGGAGCTCTCCGGCGGCGAGCCGCAGTCGACCAACAACCGCATGGAGCTGATGGCGGCAATCTCGGCGCTGGAGGCGCTCAAGGGACCGTCGCGCGTCGACCTGTGGACCGACTCGAACTACGTTCGCGACGGCATTACCAAGTGGATCCACGGCTGGCGTCGCAACGGCTGGAAGACGGCCGATAAGAAACCGGTCAAGAATGCCGAGCTGTGGCAGCGCCTCGACGAGGCGACGAAGCGCCACCAGATCGAATGGCATTGGCTGAAAGGCCATGCCGGCCACCCGGAGAACGAGCGCGCCGACGAACTCGCCCGCATGGCGATCAAGGCGATGCGGGAGGGTGGCGCGGCCTGATCGCGGTATCGTTGCCGTATCGTCGAGGGATCGAGGAGCACGCCGATGACGGAACCTGCGGCAGATCAAGGCGCTACCGACGAACTCGTGACCACCGGTCACTGCACCTGCGGGGCGGTGTGCTATGCCTTCACGGGGCAGCCGCACTGGGTGATGCATTGCCATTGCGCGAGCTGCAGGCGTGCGGTCGGCTCGCTGGTCGCCACCTACATCGGTGTCAAGCAGGACAAGTTCCGTTACACCGGCGCCACGCCGAAGGCCTATCCCAGCTCCCCGGGCGTGCTGCGCCATTTCTGCGGCGACTGTGGCACGCCAATCGCCTACACAGGGGAGCGCTGGCCGACCGAGGTGCATCTCTACCATGGGACGCTCGATGATCCGGCGCTGTGGCCCCCGACGGGTCATGCGCATATCGTCGAGCAGGTGCCGTGGTTCGAGGTGCACGACGCATTGCCACGCTACGAGTCGATTGCCGCCAAGGGCGCGCAACCGGTTCGCATCGGGCCGCGCGAGAGTGAGACCTGAGCTGCGGGCACAGCGCAGCCGTGGTCATGGTGCCGCCATGGAGGCGAGCAACCTCTGCGCGGCGTGTCGCTGCAATGAAACGAGGTGGGTGTCATGGCGGATAGGATGGCGAAATTCATGCAGATGAAAAGCCGCGTGGCGTTTGGCGCCGCACTGGTGTTCGCAGCGTGGCTGTCGGCCATGCCAGTCGCGGATGCGCAGACACCGCCGAAGACCGTCGCAGTGGATGTCGGCGGCGCGGCGATCAATCTGGTCATCGATCCGGACCAGTGCCAGCTCGATCGCAACAACCCGAGCGATGCCCGCGTCTATCAGCTCGTCGAACGGGCCCTCGGCGGGCAGAACGAGCTGTTGATGGCGGCGGCGGATTGCAAGCAGATCCCGCCGTGGCGGGCCGGGGCGCGCCCGACGCTCGATGACTTTACGCAAGCCCAGGTCAACGCCGGACTGAAGCGGCAGGATTTTACGGGCCAGGAAGCGACGATGCCGCGCGCGATCTGCACGCAGCTGCGGGCCCAGGGCGACACGATCGCCGCTGGTGCGCAGATGAAGGAGATGCGCGACCGCTTCAACCAGTCGACGGAGGCGGTTCGCCTCAATGAAACGACCTTCATCGGCGTCGTGCACGAGGATGATCAGGCGTGCTACGCGAGCCTCGTCCAGAAGGTGAAGACCGATCAGGGGCGCGACAAGCTCATCCTGTGCGTGTTTGCGCATGTCGTGGTCCAGGGGCGTCTCCTGTACCTCTACCGCTACACCGAAGGTCAGAAGTT
>CAZKZT010000309.1:0-4663 GCA_964557265.1 uncultured Hyphomicrobium sp. | reverse complement strand
TGGTCCTGTCGGTGCCGTCATCGGCGCGTGAAATCGGCAAGGGCGGGCAGATCACGCTGCAGATCCCGACCGAGCGCGTGCACATCTTCGACACGGCGACGGGCCGCGCGCTGCGGGGGTGACGTTCGAGCCAGTGCCATCTCCGGAGGTCATCCGTTTTCACGAGACCGGAGCGAAGTGGTTCCGGCTGATGCGGATCGTGCTTGTGGGCGCGGCGGTTCTGGCCGTGCTGCTCGGTATTTTCAGCGTGTACCAGCCCCGCAAGTTGCGGCACGAAGGCAGCGACTGGTCTGCCTTCATTGCAGTCGTTGCGGTTGCGGGTTTCATTGCAGCGGGTTTGGGCGCCTTCGGCCTCTGGCGACAATGGCGCAAGCCTCTTCGGCTTAGTCTGAGCAGCAAGGGCGTGGTGCTCGGTGACGACCAGCCGTACATTCCCTGGTCGACAGTCGATCGTTTCGCCATACACTGGTGGGGCCAGCGGTTCGAAAACACTGGGGCGGTGAAAGGATCTCGTCCCATGCGATTGAGGCTGGCGCTATTGGTCTATGCGCGGGGAGGTGTTGCACAGCCGGCGGCGAAAGGGGTTGGGGAGAGTTTTAACCGCACCTGGTATGGCACGCCCCATATGGTCGAGCTTGGCCTGCTCGACGCCTCGATCGACGATGTGTTGCAGGCCATCCGCCAATATGCGCCGCGTGACGTGCTCGCGCGAAGCGGACTGCTTGAGGTGTAGTGCGCGGCCTCTATCAGCTGCTCACACCGCCCGCCAGCGTCGGCACGTCGAACGGCAGGAAGCCGTAGTGGCGGAGCCAGCGCATGTCGGCCGAGAACATGTCGCGCAGATCCGGGATGCCGTACTTCAGCATCGTGATGCGGTCGAGGCCCATGCCGAAGGCGAAGCCCTGATACTTCTCCGGATCGAGGCCGCAGGCGCGGATCACGTTCGGATGCACCATGCCGGAGCCGAGGATTTCGAGCCAGCGGCCGGGCTTGCCGATCGCGGCGGCATCGACATCGACTTCCATCGACGGCTCAGTGAACGGGAAGTGCGAGGCGCGGAAACGCATCTTCACTTCGTCGACCTCGAAGAACGCCTTGCAGAATTCTTCGAGACACCACTTCAGGTGTCCGAGATGTGTCGACTCATCGATCACCAGACCTTCGATCTGGTGGAACATCGGCGTGTGCGTCTGGTCGCTGTCGGAGCGGTAGACGCGGCCGGGCGCAATGATCCGAATGGGCGGCTCCTGGGCCAACATCGTGCGGATCTGCACCGGGCTCGTATGCGTGCGCAGAACCATGCGCGAGCCGTCGGCGCGCGGGCTCAGGTAGAACGTGTCGTGCTCCTGGCGCGCGGGATGCTCGGGCGGAATGTTGAGCTTGGTGAAGTTGAGGTCGTCGGTCTCGATATCCGGACCTTCGGCGACCGCGAACCCCATGTCCGCGAAGATCTCGGTCACCTCGTCCCAGACCTGGCTGACAGGATGGATGCGCCCGTCGCCCTGCGGCCCGAGGCGGACAGGCAGCGTCACGTCGGCGCGCTCGCTTTCGAGGCGCGCCGTCAGCGCCGCGCCCTCGAGCACCGACTTGCGGCTCTCGAGAGCATCCGAGACTTTGCTTTTGAGCTGGTTGACCGACGCGCCGAACGCCTTGCGCTCATCCGGCGCGAGCTTGCCGAGCTGACTCATCAACTCCGACACCCGGCCCTTCTTCCCGAGCGCGGCGATGCGCACCTGCTCGATCGCGCCGAGATTTTCGGCACGATCGATCTCGCCGATCAGCTCGGCTTCGAGGGCGGAGAGGTCAACGGTCATGACAGCCCCTGCGGATTGGAGGGACTTCAGGCCGCCTTGGCGGCAGCCGACTGCACTGCGGCCTGGGCCTGCTCGACGAGCGCCTTGAAGCCCGCCGGGTCCTTCACCGCAACGTCGGCGAGCACCTTACGGTCGACCTCGATGCCGGCGACGGCGAGACCATGGATGAAGCGGCCGTAGGTGAGGCCATGCTCACGGGCGGCAGCGTTGATGCGCTGGATCCACAGCGCGCGGAACGTGCGCTTCTTGCGCTTGCGATCGCGATAGCCGTACTGCAGCGCCTTCTCGACGGCCTGCTTGGCGATACGGATCGTATTCTTGCGCCGGCCGTAGTAGCCCTTGGCGGCGTTGAGGACTTTGCGGTGCTTTGCGTGAGCGGTCACGCCACGCTTGACGCGGGCCATGGAAATTCTCCTAGAACTTCAAGATCGTGGATGGGAACAGCGGGCTGATGGGATCAGCGGTGGTAGGGCATGTACTTTTTGACGATGCCGGCGTCGCTGTCGCAGAGGGTCATGGTGCCGCGCGCCGTGCGAATGAACTTCGCCGTCCGCTTGATCATGCCGTGACGCTTGCCCTGGGCCGCGGCAAGAACCTTGCCCGTGCCAGTGATCTTGAAGCGCTTCTTGGCGCCGCTCTTGGTCTTCATCTTGGGCATTTGGCTCTCCATTCTATTGTTATTACACGGGATTGCTCCCGAGTGACCCGCGCAATGCGGGCGTGATGCAAAGCATCAAAGCCGCCACGGCATGCCCCGCCGGACGGCTCGAACGAGCGGGTTATAGTTGAGGGCCAAGGGCTTGGCAAGGCGCCGCGGCTGCGGCCGCACGACCCGGTGGCCGATTTCGCCGGCCAGTGCCCACAGCTGATCGCCGGCTTCGCCTTGAGAGGGGCCCATCCTCCGGCTAACCCTCGATATCGGAAGGGCTGGCGGATTCGGGGCCGGCATCGTTTTGCGTATCCCGGGGGACGAATGCAAGACACGGAAAGAGAACGCGAAATGTTCAATTCGGCGTTGAGCCAGCGGCTTCGGGAGATCACCGCGGCGAAACTGCGCGAGCGCGCTCTGATTTTCGGGCCGGTGGCGCTGCTGATCGTCGCCAGCTTCTGGTTTGCCTCGCTGTTCGTCCAGCAGGCCCCGCCGGCGAAGATCGAGATTGCGACCGGCGGTGCCACCGGCAGCTATTTCGCGTTCGGCGAGCGGTACGCCGAAATCCTCGCCAGGTCGCGCGTGCAACTCGATGTGCGGGCGACGGCGGGCTCGACCGAGAACCTCGCGCTGCTGAACGCGCCCGCGTCGGGCGTCCAGGTGGCGCTCCTGCAGGGCGGTACGACCAACGCCACCGACAGCCCCGACCTCGTCTCGCTCGGCCGCCTCTACCAGGAGCCGATGTGGATCTTCTACCGCGGCGAGGCGACCATCGACCGTCTCACCGACATCAAAGGCCGCCGCGTGATCGTCGGCGGCGAGGGCAGCGGCACGCGCGCGCTGGCGCTGCGCCTGCTCGCCCTCAACGGCATCGATGAGAAGAGCGCGCAACTGATCACCGCGCCCGCGCAGGACGGCGCCGACATGCTGGTGCGCGGTGAAGCCGATGTCGCGTTCTTCACGTCGGGCCCGCAGGCGACGCTGATCCAGGAACTGCTGCGCGCGCCGGGCGTCCGCCTGATGAGCCTCGCGCACGCGGAAGCGTACGTGCGCAACCTGCGCTACCTCGAACGCATCGTGCTCCCCGCGGGGGCGATCGATCTCGCAACCAATCAGCCGCCCGCCGACGTGCAGATGGTGGCGCCGGTCGCGGTGCTCGCGGCCCACAAGGATCTGCATCCCGCGCTCGTTGCGCTGCTCGTCGAGGCGGCGAAGGCGGTGCACGCGCCGGGCGGCCTGTTCCACGCGGTCGGCGAATTCCCGAAGGCGCAGGATCCAGAACTCGTGATGTCGAGCGATGCCGAGCGCGCCTACCGCTCCGGCCCCAACTGGCTCAATCGCACGCTGCCGTTCTGGTTCGCCAACTGGATCGAGCGGATGACGGTGATGCTGCTGCCGCTGATCGGCGTGATGATCCCGCTGTTCAAGGGCGTGCCCGCGCTCTACCGCTGGCAGATCCGCCGCCGGCTCCTGTACTGGTACGGACGTCTCAAGGCATTGGAGGCGGTTATCGGCGAGAAGGAGCGCGCGGGCGAGCTGGCGCTGCACCGCGCGGAGCTGGATGTCATCGACGAGGCCGTGCGCAACATCCCGCTGCCGCTGTGGTTCGCGGATCAGTACTACATCCTGCGCTCGGCGATCGATCTCGTGCGCCAGCGGCTCGATGGCATGGGCGGCGGCGGCCGCGGCCGCCCGTTTGCGGAGGCGGCGGAGTAGCGCTCAGAACCCGAGCTTGCGGACTATCCATGCGACGACGATGTACGGCACGCTCAGGATCGTGAGCATCATCAGGCCGGGCGGCAGCAGATTGGCCACGACCTGCTGCATGGCGGTGACGAGCAGCGACCACACGCCCTGGCCGAGCGCGATGCAGAGGCCCCAGCGGACCGGGTGCGACGGTTCGATCAGGCCGAGCACGAACGCGCTCGCGATCATGGCCGGATAGGCGATCGTCCAGTAGACGGGCAGGTCCCACGCTTCCTTGCGTGTGCCGCGGGGATGTGGCGCTACAGAAGCTCTACAAGGCAGGGGACAAAGCATGAACATTGGTATTGCAAAGCGATCGCTTTTGTTAGGCTCCTTTCTGACTTTATGATTCTGTTGAACGTAGTTGGAGGCAGCCATACGGAAGGCTCTACATTCGGACGATTTCGAGCCGCCACATCTGTACGATGGAGTCACGACTGATCGCGGGCCGGTC
>CAZKZT010000308.1:0-4712 GCA_964557265.1 uncultured Hyphomicrobium sp. | reverse complement strand
GAAGTCGGCATTCGATGGACCGGATGGTGCCGCGGCGATAGCTGACGGCAATGGAGGCGGCACCCTGAACCGCGGGCGCGGCGAAAATTCGACTTACGGCCGGGGAACATACGCTTGAGGGAACGCGCTCGCAAGTTGCCGGCAAGTCGCAGCCGTCATGCGGTTCGTCGGCGCCCAAGGCGAACCGGCGGTCCGACCCCACCCAACCGGAGGCAGACTTCCCCGCGTCAGGCCCGCTGTACGACATTGCGGCGCTTGGGCTTCTCCTGTTTGCGCCTGGCTCGCCGGATGCCAACAAAGAACATCAAGATCATGACCGCACAAACCGCTAGAAGTGGAAAGGTTATGCCGCCCACCTTTCCTGCGGCTGAAAACATCGTCGGAAACAAAAGCACCGCAAAAATCAGCATACTTCTGGACAAGAACTGCTTCCAGGTCGTCGACGGCGGATCGGACTGGCGACTATTATTGATGTGGCGTTTCATTCTGGCGGCACCTTCGGCAGGCTCCATGACAACGCCCCCCGCCCGGCTGATGACATCGACGGACGAACATCCCCCGCGGCAACGAATCGGCCCTTAACCTTTTGTTAACCGAAGCGGGGCACCGCTCGTTAGTCTATCCGGAGGTGAGACCGAGTGCACGCAAGCGGCGAGCTTCCTCTTTCGGCCGATCTCGACGCGGCGCTCGAACGCTGGCGCGACCATCTTCGCCATGAGCGCAACGCCAGCGACCTCACCGTCGAAGCCTACGCGCGCGACTGGCGCCAGCTCTGCGCCTGGCTCAGCCATCGCCTCGGCCATGCCCCCGCTCTCGGCGACATCCGCCGGCTTGACGCGCGCGCCATCCGCGCCTTTCTCGCTCATCGTCGCGGGCAAGGCGTCGAGAACCGCTCGCTCGCCCGCACGATGTCGGCGCTGCGCCAGTTCTTCCGCTGGCTCGAAGCCAGCGACACGCTCAAGAACCACGCCATTCTCAAGGTCGGCGCACCACGCGTACCGCGCGGCCTGCCCAAACCGCTGACCGTCGCCAAGGCTGTCGATGTCGTCGCGGAAAGCAGCGCAGCCGAAGCCGATTGGATCGAAGCGCGCGACCTCGCCGTGCTGATGCTGCTCTATGGCGCAGGCCTGCGCATTTCCGAAGCACTCGGCCTCTCAGGCGCGGACGCGCCGACACCCGGCCGCGATACGATCCGGATCGTCGGCAAGGGCGGCAAGGAGCGCCTCGTTCCGATCCTGCCTGCAATCCAGCAGGCGGTCTCACGCTATCTCTCGTTATGCCCGTTCCCGGTCGAAAGCGGTGAAGCCATCTTCCGCGGCGCCAAGGGCGGTCCGCTCTCGCCGCGCATCATCCAACTCCTGATGGAGAGATTGCGCGGCGCCCTCGGCCTCCCCGAAACCGCGACACCGCACGCGCTGCGCCATTCGTTCGCGACGCATCTCCTGTCGTCGGGTGCCGACCTGCGCCAGATCCAGGAACTGCTCGGCCACGCCTCGCTCTCGACGACACAGGTCTACACCGAGGTCGACCGCGATCGCCTGATCCGCGTCTACGATCTCGCGCATCCGCGAGCACAGCGTTCATAAGGATGGCCGTCCCGCCGGCCCACGCGACGCGCAGGTCTTCGCTACCTGTAGTGAGTTACAGCGATGATCGTATCGGCAAACGAAAACGTGCACGGCTCGGCACCGTGCACGTTATCATCACTCCATCCAACTCGAGCCGGGTTCAGAACCTGACGTTCAAGCCGAGCTTGCCGGTATGCACAGTCACGTCGGTGTCGACAACCAGCCCGAAATCGACGGCGGAGCGGTTGCTTCCAAGGTCATAGTAGAGGTACTCGCCCTTGATCGACCAACCCCCGCCGATGCCGTACTCGAGACCGCCGCCGACCGTCCAGCCGCGCCGCAACTTATCGGACCCTTGGTGCGCCCCCGGAGGCAATTGCGTGAAGACCTCGATTTCCCCGTAGCCGAGCCCACCCGTTACATAGAACAGCACATTGTCGATCGCGATACCGGTTCTCAGCCTCAGCGATGCGAGCCGGTTGATATCCGTAGCGCATCGCCAACTGGGATTGGGGCAGGGGGTATCACCGTTGATGCTCCCGAGAGATAAATCGGCCTCGATACCGTACACCCATGCGCCGGACTGCAGATTGTACCCCACCTGGACACCGGCAAACGCACCGCCGTCATCGTGGTCCGCGGTACCGCCGCCGCCCGCGTAGGTCCAATCGACCGAGCCATTGCCGCCGCCGACGTGGGCGCCGATGTATAGGCCGGACCAGCTATAACCCACGGCTGATCCCTTGGAAGTCTTTGCCTCAGCCGACGCCGCTGCGAGGCCGAGGACACCCATTGCGGCAAGAGCCGCCTTCAAAGCCAATCTCATTTGTGCGCCCCAACCCGAGTTGAAATTTGGAGAATTAACTCCGATGACAACTGGATCTCAGATCTCCCATCTGGTGGCTAACACAAAATGGCGCATGCTGAATATCCGCCTCCGGTTTCTCGCGCCACTGTTGCCCGCGCGCAGCAGAAACGCCCGGCGACATCGGATAATCAGCCATCGGAGGCTGCGCTCATGCGCGAAGACGCCATCGGAGATTGCGCAACCTTCGGCGGGGCTGGCCCAAGAACGTGCGAGCCGTGCGAATCACCCGCTAACCGACGGCGTTGCCGGTACGCAGACGCCGGATTTCTGCCGCATCGTAGCCGAACTCCGCGAGCACCTCGTCCGTGTGCTCGCCTGTCAGCGGGGCGCGCACGCGCACGCCGCCCGGTGTCTCCGACAGCTTCACAGCCGTATTCACGACCTGGACTTTGCGATCCGTAATGCCCGGCAGCTCGACATCGGCGAGCGCATTTCGCGCCTTGGTGTGCGGATCGTCGAACACCTCATCAAAACCACGCACGGGGCCGAATGGGATTTTCCCGCCGAGCACTTCCGTGATCTCGGCCTTGGTGCGCGCCGACGTCCAAGCGCTCACGATGCCCTCGACCTCAGCCCGCCGCGCCACGCGCTCCTGCGTCAGCGTGTAACGCGGATCCTCGGCGAGTTCAGGTTGCCCGATCGTGCGCACCAGCAGGCGCCAGAACTCGTCGTGCGGACAGCCGATGGCGACCCAGCCGTCCTTCGCCGGAAACAACCCGTAGGGACACAGCAGCGGATGGCTGTTGCCCTCGGGACCGGGCGCGATGCCGTCATAGGAATACTGAAACACCGGGCGCTCGCAGGCTGCGAGCACACCATCGACCATCGCCACGTCAACGAACTGGCCGCGCCCGCTGGCGCGCGACCTGTGCAGCGCCGCCAGAATGCCAAACGCGCACTGCATCGCCGGGATGAGATCCCCGACACCGGGGCCGATCTTGGTCGGCGGCCCGCCGGGGGTGGGAGAGGTGATCGCGATGATGCCGCCCATCGCCTGTGCGACGATGTCGTAGGCCGGCCATGAAGCATAGGGACTGCGCCCGGATCGCGGATCGCCGAAACCGCGAATGGTGCCATAGACGAGGCGCGGGTTGATCTCCGCGAGCGTCTCGTAGCCGATGCCCAGCCGCTCCATCACGCCGGCGCGGAAATTCTCGACCAGGATGTCGGCCTTGGCGACGAGGCGCTTCAGCACCTCGCGCCCCTGCTCGGACTTCAGATCGATGACGATCGACCGCTTGTTGCGGTTCGTCGAGCCGAAGTAGCCGCCATACCCGCCATCCTTCACCTCGACCTGCCCCGCCATGAACGGCCCGAATAGCCGGGTTGCATCTCCGCCTGGCGGCTCGATCTTGATGACTTCCGCCCCTTGGTCCGCGAGCATCATGGTTACGAAGGGACCAGCCAGCATCTGCGTGAGGTCGAGAACCACGACGTCTGCCAGCGCGCCGGTGCCGCCGGCCGGGCTGGCTGGCGGAAGTGATGCAGACATGACGTGCTCCCGAATCGATGATGGAATGTGCCGGCGCCGGACCACGCACCACATGCGCGCCACGGAGTCGTCCGGACTTTAGGCGGCATCGCGCTCCAGTTGCAATGATCAGCCGGAACCGATCTGCGTGAGGCGCAACCCCCTGCGCAAATTCGTCGCCGATCACGATTTGTCACACGATTGACTTGCAAAATGAAGGCGCCTACGCTTATTTCGCAACTGCGAGAGATAGCGGTCGAGACGACAGGCGCGGGTCCAGACCGCGCGGTTTTGACCGAAGCCGCATTGCAGAATTCGCGCGGTCGGCTCCGCGCGGCCACCACGGACGCGCCGAAGCGCGCTACCGTCTTCTTGAGCCGAAATTTCCAAGGTCTGGGGAGCGCCGTATCGATGAAAGTGCTGGTGCCCGTTAAGCGGGTCGTCGACTTCAACGTCAAGATCAGGGTCAAATCGGACGGTTCGGGCGTCGAGCTCGCGAACGTCAAGATGTCGATGAACCCATTCGACGAAATTGCCGTCGAAGAGGCCATTCGCCTCAAGGAAAAGGGCACCGTCACCGAGATCGTCGCCGTGTCGGTCGGGCCGGCAAAGGCCCAGGAGACGATCCGCACCGCGCTCGCCATGGGCGCTGACCGCGGCATTCTGGTCGAGACCGGCGATGAGGCCATCGAGCCGCTCGCCGTCGCGAAGCTGCTGAAGGCGATCGTTGCCGCCGAACAGCCGGGCCTCGTGATCCTCGGCAAACAGGCGATCGACGACGACAGCAACCAGACCGGCCAGATGC
>CAZKZT010000307.1:0-4716 GCA_964557265.1 uncultured Hyphomicrobium sp. | reverse complement strand
TCGCGCCGCGGCGTCCCGGTCCCCCAGAGCGTAACGCTCTCGGCACGCGCGACTTTGGCCTCGTGCATCTTTCGGATCAGCGCAGGCAGCACGTGGCTCGACGTCAGGTCGAAGTTGTCATTCGGACCATAAAGGTTGGTCGGCATCGCGGAAATGAAATGCCGCCCATGCTGGCGCCGATAGGCCTGCGCGAGCTTGATCCCGGCGATCTTCGCGATCGCATACCACTCGTTGGTCGGCTCGAGCGGGCCTGTGAGAAGGGACGTCTCCGTGATCGGCTGTTCCGCGAACTTCGGATAGATGCAGGACGAGCCGAGAAACAGGAGCTTCTCGACGCCGATCTCATGCGCCGCATGGATGATGTTCGCCTCGATCATCAGGTTGTCGTAGAGAAACTCGGCTGGCCTGGTCGCGTTGGCGTGAATGCCGCCGACGGTCGCCGCCGCGACGAACACGGCTTGAGGCTTCTCGCGCGCCATCCACGTACGA
Organism: uncultured Hyphomicrobium sp.; assembly: GCA_964557265.1. Lineage (GTDB taxonomy): Bacteria > Pseudomonadota > Alphaproteobacteria > Rhizobiales > Hyphomicrobiaceae. The sequence continues at coordinate 4,227 of CAZKZT010000307.1, read as the reverse complement.
ACCGCCGCCTGCTCCCTGAGATCGACTTCGCCTCGTCCGACTTCGAGAAGCGTGCAGGTCTCCGAAGCCAGTCTTCGCGTCAACGCCGCACCAACCATGCCGCGGTGACCCGCGACCCATACCCGCTTCCCGGCGAGTTCAAATTTCTCGAGATCAGCCATGGATATCCTTGCGGTCCTGATCGCGGGCGACGAGCTTCAGATCCTCGCGCACCATCTCCGCGACCATCTCGCGGAACGGCACCTTGTGGCTCCAGCCCAATCTGTCGCGCGCCTTGGTCGGATCACCAAGCAGCAGATCGACCTCCGTCGGCCTGAAGTATTTCGGATCGATGGCGACCAGCTCTTCACCGTTCGTCGCGTCGACCCCCTTCTCCTCGACACCCTTGCCGCGCCACTCGATGCGCCTGCCGACCATCTCGAATGCCATCTCGACGAACTCGCGGACAGAGTGCAATTCACCCGTCGCCAGCACGTAGTCGCTCGCCTCTTCCTGTTGCAGGATCCGCCACATGCCTTCGACGAAATCCCGCGCGTGCCCCCAATCGCGCTTGGCATCCAGGTTGCCGAGATAGAGTTTCTTCTGCAGGCCCATGACGATGGCCGCCACAGCGCGCGTGATCTTGCGGGTGACGAACGTCTCGCCGCGGATCGGGCTCTCGTGATTGAAGAGGATGCCGTTGGACGCGTGTATCCCATACGCCTCCCGGTAATTGACGGTGATCCAATAAGCATAGAGCTTGGCCGCGGCGTACGGGCTGCGCGGATAGAACGGTGTGGTCTCGCTCTGCGGCACCGCTTGCACCTTGCCGTAAAGCTCCGACGTCGACGCCTGATAGAAGCGGACCTTCTTCGTCAGCTCGAGAATGCGGATCGCTTCGAGCAGGCGCAGCGTGCCCATGCCATCGGCGTTGGCCGTGTACTCGGCTGTCTCGAAGCTCACCTGCACATGACTTTGAGCCGCGAGATTGTAGATCTCGTCGGGTTTGGTTTCCTGCACGATGCGAATGAGATTGGTCGCATCGGTCATGTCGCCGTAGTGGAGATGAAAGCGTGTTTCGCTCTCGTGTGGATCGACATAGAGATGATCGACGCGCTGCGTGTTGAAAGACGACGACCGCCGCTTGATGCCATGGACCACATAGCCCTTGTCGAGCAGCAATTGGCTCAGATAAGCGCCGTCCTGCCCGGTAACACCGGTGATGAGAGCAACCTTGCGTGTCATTTGCGTTCCAATCGTTCGTCAATCTCGCGCGCGATGTTCATTGGCATGTGAATGGTCCGACCCTGCCGCATCCCACCTCGTCCGCTCATTCGAATTCCTGGTTTGTCAGCGCCTCGACGATGACAATGGGGCGGACACCCGGATCCTCACCGCTGATATCGACAGCACGCTCACCATCACCCATGAAGCCCGAGAAGCTATAGCCGCCCGGCATCCAGATGCCACCCGTGTAAAAATCGAGGTTGGCGTCTCCCGCCTGCGTTCCTGTCACACCTGTGGGCTTGATGATCCGTTCTCCCGCCACTTTCAGATTCACGTGCGCAGCCGATTTCCGCAATCTGGTCCACGTTCGGTCAGGCTGAATGATCGATCCACCGAACTGACCGCCCATCCTCAAACTCAACGCCGGCGCCTCTCCCGTGTACGGCTTCACCACGTTGATCTTCATGTGGACCAGCCGGCCTGCTACATAGCCGAAATTCTGCCCGCTGGTACTCCCATCGAACGTGCGCCGCCGGAAGATGCCGTAGGGTGAATTTGGCGGCACCATCGACAGCTCCTCGGCGGTCGGGCACCCGGTGCAGTTGATCACGGTCAGATTTGGCGCATTGTGGCGGATCAGCGCAATGTTCTCCAGGCCGGTGACTTTCGGCAATTCGCGGCCTTTGATGCTGGTCTCGATCAGTATAGGCCCTCGTCGTTGACCGTCCTCCGAGCGCACGCTCAAAATTCTGAACATGTAGTGATCGAAATAGTGGGGTTGCGCCGAGCGGATGATACCGACGGCACCGGGCACGAACCACTGGAGCGGCTTGCCCGTGTAGCGGAGGATGCCGTCGCCCAGGTAAGTCAAATTCTTGTCCAGCGGTACACTCATGCCGGGCGATCCGATGATCTCCTCCGTCACAACGGCATCCTTGATCACGATTTCGTCGGAGATGCCGTAGGCGACGGGGCCAAGGCGAATATAGGGCCGCTCGCCCCCCGTGATCAGCATGTGCCGCGCCGTACCGTTGATCGACCGCGTGCCACCCCTCACCTCCATCTGATCGACGGACGAACTCTGAATCAGAATATTCTTGTTCGCCGGGCCATAGTCCTCGATCAGGGCCTTTGTTGTGAGCTTATCGACCTCGTGGTTCGTGCCGACGTGCTGCTGGCCGATGATCCGATGATCTTCGGAGGCCCCGATGATCCACCCGAGCCCGTCATGCTTGACGTCAACGAGCACCGCTTTGCGCACGAAGTAGTAGGTCTGTCCGCTCGATGCCGCGCGCAAACCGTAGATGCGGTGCTCGCAGTCCCATTCCGGTGTGGTGCGGCAGATGGCGGCCGGACCGATGCCGCCCAACTCATGCTGGTTGCCCTCGAAGTAGCGCGGCCAATCATCCCTGTAGTCATATCTGATCGGCCTCTCGAAGGTGATACGCCACTCCTTTATCGACGCGATCCGGTGCCATTCGTTGAAGTGGTTGTTCGGCGGATAGCCCCAGCCGCCTTGCAGATCGAATCCGGCCAGAAGAACCATCGAACCGGGGGACAGGAACCGGACCGATGCGCGATCGATCAGCTCGACCGTCCTCGATCCGGCCTTCACCGATCGGATGCTGTGCCTGATCGATGGATTGTTCGTCAGCGCGCCACCGTGCAGGCCATCCATCGTGGCGCCATACCCGGAAACGACCAGTCTCTTGATGCCAAAGAAGGGCATACCGTTCGCATTGCCACTGTACGGCCCGCGCGTGACGTAGTGACCCGATGTCGGCGGGATCACAAGCCCGACCCACCCCTTCTGCACCATCGCCCAATTCCGGAAGGCCCGGAAGGCAACAAAGTCGCTGCTTGTTCCATTACCGACCGCGCCGAAGTCGGTGCGAATGTTGCGCCAAGTGATGGGGCCAACATCCAAACCTTTGAGAGCGTTCGCGGCGGGCGGCTGTGCGCGGGCGGCAAGCGCGGGAAAAAACGTACACGACGCCGCGAGCGCCATGGCCGTGCGACGCGAATAGGTCGGCGAATTGTCCTGATCCATAGTCACCCTCAAACGGAAACGACTAAAGCCGTATCGTCATATTAGGCTGGTGGCCGACAGCGCTACTGGCCGTCGAGAATGAAGAACCGCACGGTAATAAGCGTCGAGCTTCTCTGCGCTCGCCCGCCAAGTGTAGGCATGACGCGCCAGGGCGCTCCCCTCGTGCCCCATATCGCGGCATCGACGCGGATCACCGAGCAGGGTGATCGCGTGACGTGCGAGATCCTCCTCGAGGGTTTTCTCCCGCAACAGGATGCCGGCTCCCGCATCAACAATCTCGCGCCAGATGTTGATCCGGTCCGTCACGAGTACCGGCACGCCCAGTTGCAGCGCTTCCGCCACGGCAATTGCGAAGTTCTCCTGCCGTGAGGGCAGCGCGAAAACGCTCGATGAGGCCAGCGCGCGCCACTTGTCGTCCCCCGTCAGCAATCCGAGAAAGTGAACACGATCGCCGATCCCCAGACTGCGAGCGAGCCGTGATAGTTCGTCAATGTAAGCGCGATCTCCGCCGCCCACCATCAGAAGCGCGGCGTCCGGCACTGCCGCACCGATTGCGGACATCGCGCGGATGACGGCGTCGGGCCGCTTCTTCTCGTGGAGGCGCCCAAGGAATATGATCAGCTTCTTGTCCGCGAGCGCTGGATGCGCGTTGCGGAACTGAGCACGAAGAACATCCAGCGGCGCATCAGGTGCGTCGGCCCCCAATGAGACAACGCCCGGATTCGGCACCCGCCCGATCTGCGCGACCGCCAGATCACGTTCATCCTCGGCGGTGAACAATACCCCGGCCGCATGTCGAATGGTGCGCCTCTCGACAATGCCGAGATAAGCGCGCTTCTTCAGACTTTTGATTCCGAGCGAGTAGGGGTCCAACATGCCATGAGGCGAAAGAACATACGGCTTGCCCAACCGAGCGCAGACCCGCGCCACGATCGCATTCAAAGGACTCCACATCGTATGCAGGTGGACAA
>CAZKZT010000306.1:4085-4730 GCA_964557265.1 uncultured Hyphomicrobium sp. | reverse complement strand
CCGGGCTCGAAAGCACGCTCGCGAGATCATGGAAATCGCGGCTGTTGCGCGTGAGCCCGGCCAGACAAAGCACGGGTCGCAAGCGCGAGCCCGGCGCGGGATAGTGACGGCCGTAGAGACGCAGGCCGTCACGCGCGGTGAAATAGACGTCGCGCCAGTTCTGATGCGTGGGGATCGGCGGCAGAGCAGTGGCCGTCAGGCTGTCGCGTGTCGATCGCGCGGGCCGGAGCAATGGCTGGTTCATGCCGATACGTCCATGCAGGCGAGCAGCTAGGCGATCAGACGCTCCATCTCGGTCACGATCGCCTTGCCCATCTCGGTGGTGTTGACGCCACGCGTGTTCGGCTGGGCGATGTCTGCGGTACGGAAGCCCGCGCCAAGCGTATTGGCGATCGCCTTGTCGAGCAGGTCCGCTTCCTTGACCATGTTGCACGAGTAGCGGAGCGCCATGCCGAACGACGCCATCTGCGCGATCGGGTTGGCGATGCCCTTGCCCGCGATGTCCGGCGCCGAGCCATGGATCGGCTCGTACAGCGCCTTGCGCAGACCGGTTTTCGGATCCGGCGCACCGAGCGAAGCCGACGGCAGCATCCCGAGCGAGCCCGCCAGCATCGCCGCCTGATCCGACAGCATGTCACCGAACAG
>CAZKZT010000306.1:1882-4075 GCA_964557265.1 uncultured Hyphomicrobium sp. | reverse complement strand
TGTCGCACACGATCACGTCGAACTGCTTCGGGTTGCGCACGAGCTGCATCGAGCAGGCGTCGGCGAGGATGTGCTGCAGCTCGACGTCCTTGTACTCCGCCTGATGGACGGCCGTGACGACCTGGTTCCACAGCACGCCCGTCTTCATGACGTTGCGCTTCTCGGCCGAGTGCACCTTGTTGTTACGCTTGCGCGCCAGATCGAAGGCGACGCGCGCGATACGCTCGATCTCGCCGGTCGTGTAGACGGTTGTATCGACGGCGCGCTTCTGGCCGTTCTCCAGCGTCACGATCTCCTTCGGCTCGCCGAAGTAGGTGCCGCCGGTCAGCTCGCGCAGGATCAGGAGGTCGAGGCCCTCGACCAGCTCGCGCTTGAGACTCGATGCCTCGGCGAGCGCCGGATAGCAGATCGCCGGGCGCAGGTTGGCAAACAGGTCCAGCTCCTTGCGCAGGCGCAGCAGGCCGGCCTCGGGACGGATCTCGTAGGGCACCTTGTCCCACTTCGGCCCGCCGACCGAGCCGAAGATGATGGCATCAGCGGCCTTGGCCTTGGCGAGGACTTCCTCGGTGAGCGGCGTGCCGTGCTTGTCGATCGAGATGCCGCCACACAGCGCCTGCTCGATCTTGAACTCGGCCTTGGTCTTCTTGGCCAGGAACGAGATCAGCCGGTCGACCTCGGCCATCAGCTCGGGACCGACACCGTCGCCGGGGAGGAGGAGCAGGTTATGCGTCGCCATAGGGTACCGCCCTTGTTCTTCTTGATGCGCGAATGATGGGCGCTAGTGCTAGACCGGTGACGGGCGGGATGCAAGGCGCGCTGCGGCATGGGACGCCGGCGCTGGCGAGGACAGCCGGTCGCTGTCAGCTTTTCGGCGGCTCGACGGGGTCGAGCAGACGGTGCATGTGGACGATGAAATAGCGCATCTGGGCGTTGTCGACTGTCTTCTGAGCCGCGCCCTTCCAGGCTTTGTAGGCCTCGGCGTAGTTCGGGTAGATGCCGACGATGTCGAGCTTCTCAAGATCCGCGAACTCGTGCTTGTCGAGGTCGGAGAGCTCGCCGCCGAACACGAGATGCAGGAGCTGGCGGGATTTCGGATCGGTCATGGCTGGCACCTCGGCGCTGGCTGTCTCGCAACGGCTTAGTCGGTACACATGACGGGAATTATCGCCAAGCCTGAAATTGCGGCGGCTTGCGATATGTCAGGATCGCTCAGCCGACGCGGAATAGCATGTCCGCCACGAACCCGATGAACACGATCCAGCCGAGGTCGCGATTCGACTTGAAGCGGCGGAGGCAGTTCTCGGGGTTGGAGATGTCGAGCGTCGTCACCTGCCAGACCATGTGCAGCGCCGCGGCGGCAAGCCCGGCCATGCCGATCGGGCCGACGCCGACGATCCAGGCGGTCCACACCCACGTCGCCATCGCGAAAGCGTAGAAGCCGCTGACCCAGGCTTTCGTCTGGTCGCCGAAGCGGAGCGCCGTCGACCCGAGGCCGAGCGTGAGATCGTCCTCCTTGTCCTGGTGGGCGTAAAGGGTGTCGTAGGCGATCGTCCAGGCAATGCAGCCCGCGTACAGCAGAACCGCCGGCCATTCCAGCGTCCCGCGCGCCGCCGTCCAGCCGACCAGCGCGCCCCACTTGAACGTCAGCCCCAACACGAGCTGCGGCCAGTTGGTGATGCGCTTCATGAACGGGTAGATCGCCACCAGAAGCAGCGACGAGGCACCCAGCACAATCGTATACCAGTTGAACTGGAGCAGGACGGCGAGACCGATCAGGCACAGCAACAGCATGAAAACGGCGGCGGACTTCGCGCTCACCTCACCGGACGGGATCGGGCGCCCCCGCGTGCGGGCGACGCTGGCATCGATGTCGCGATCGACGATGTCGTTATAGGTGCATCCCGCTCCGCGCATCGCGATTGAGCCGATGGCGAACAGCGCCAGGAACCACAGCGACGGATAGGCCGCGCCATTGGCATGCTCGGCCAGCGCGAGCGCCCACCAGCACGGAAACATCAGCAGCCAGCTGCCGATCGGCCGATCGAAGCGGGCGAGGCGCGCGTAGGGCCGGAACCAGCGCGGCGCATAACGATCCACCCAGTTGCCGGGCGGTGCGTCGGGGACGGTCGGAGCGTTCAGTGTGTTCGGCTGCATGGCGGGCATCATAGGGGAATTCGCGGGCGACGGCGCGGC
>CAZKZT010000306.1:0-1872 GCA_964557265.1 uncultured Hyphomicrobium sp. | reverse complement strand
ACCCTTGGCCCGAAGATCCGCGCACCGCGCCGCCCACCTCGCGGGCGGCGGCGCGGCACCTTTCGCCGCGTTCAGTGCTCAGGTTCCGCGCGGCTTGGCGCGCGAGGTGGGCGGCGCGGTGCGCGGATCTTCGGGCCAAGGGTGCTTCGGATAGCGCCCGCGCATGTCGGCGCGCACGTCAGCCCAAGAGCCCGCCCAGAAACCGGGCAGGTCGCGCGTGATCTGGATCGGGCGATGGGCGGGCGAGAGGAGATGCAAGTTCAGCGGCAGGCGCCCGTTGGCGATCGCGGGGTGGACCGCAAGGCCGAACAGCTCCTGCACGCGGATCGCCAGGATCGGCGCGCCCTCGCCTTCGTAATCGATGGGATGGTGGTGGCCCGTCGGCGCGGTGAAGTGGGTCGGGGCCAGCGCACCGAGATTCTCGCGTTCACGCCATGGGAGCAGGCCGTCGAGCGCGGCGCCGAGCCGGTTCGCATCGACGTCGGCGAGGGTGGTCGCATCACCAAGATAGGGCGCGAGCCAGTCGTCGATAGACGCCGCGAGCGCCGCGTCAGAGAGGTCCGGCCAGCTCTCGGCCTCCGTCAGCTTCGCGGCCGCGCGCACAAACGACACGCGGGCGCGGAGCTGCTGCTGCGCCGCACTCCAGGGCAGGCGGTCGACGCCGATCTCGGCGATGCCGCGCGCGAGCAATGCCGCAACCTCGGGACTTGGGCGCGTCGGGCGCGGTTCGGAGCGAAGCGTGATGGCGCCGAGGCGTTCGATGCGGCGCGTGCGGACAGCGGCGCTCGCGGGCTCGAACTCGGCACGCTCGACCATCTCGATCCGATCGGCGGCGATAGTGCGGATTTCAACTTCGTTCGTCGCTGCGGCCAGCAGGATGCGCGCGCGAGCAGCGGCGCCCGCGATTTCACCGACGACGAGAAACGGCGACAAGGCCAGCGGATCGGCAGGGTCGAGCGTTGCTGCGCGGCCGTTGGCGAGCAGGTACTGACCCGGCGCACCGCGGGCGATCGCAATGCGATCCGGATAGGCGAGCGCGAGCAGTGCGGCGTTTGAGCCGGATGCGAGATCAGCCCCCTGCCGGGCCTCGCGCTCCGCCATCTTGGCCCAACTGCGCGCAAGCGACCTCATGTCGGACGCACGCCGCCCGCGATCCCGTGCGAATACTGCGAGCCGCTGGTCGAGATCGGCGCCGTTACCACCGAGCCCGCGCTCAACGAGAACCGCGGCGATCATCGCGGCATCGACCGCGCGGCCCGCATCCGCGGCATCGACGATCATGCGCGCAAGCCGCGGCGGAACCGGCAAACGGCGCAGGCGGCGCCCCCGCGCGGTGAGCTGTCCGCGATCGTCAAGCGCACCAAGCGTCGTCAACGCCTCGCGGGCGGCCGCAAGCGCGCCAGCAGGCGGCGGATCGAGCCACGTCAGCACAAGTGGATCCGAAACACCCCAGGCCGCGCAATCGAGGAGCAGCCCCGACATATCCGCGGCTTTGATCTCAGGATCGCGAAACGGCAACAACCCCGCCGTTTGCGGCTCGTCCCACAAGCGCAGACAGACGCCGGGCTCAGTGCGGCCCGCCCGGCCGCGCCGCTGGTCGGCCGATGCGCGCGACACGCGTTGCGTCACGAGCCGCGTGACGCCGATGTCGGGCTCATAGCGCGGCGCCCGTTCGAGGCCGCTGTCGATGACGACGCGTACGCCGTCGATTGTAATTGAAGTTTCCGCGATCGAGGTCGCGAGCACGACTTTCCGCTTGCCCGGCGATGCAGGCTCGATCGCGCGGGCCTGCGTGCGGCTGTCGAGCGCGCCGAACAACTGCACCACATCAACATCGGATGAAAGCGCGGCCGCGCTGAGCCGCTCAGCGAC